>NZ_JBSVZD010000022.1:0-33876 GCF_054051725.1 Petrotoga sp. DB-2
TTTTTGTTCTATGAGGAGTGATATCTTTTTTTATCCCTTTTGTCAAGTATCTCATCAACCATTTTTATTATACAGCCCTACCTACCGTGGGGGGCTTTACAAAGTGGAATTTTTGTGATAAAATAATTGAGCAGAAGATGGGGACGTAGTGAAGCTGGTTATCATGCCGGTCTGTCACACCGGTGCTCGCGGGTTCGAGTCCCGTCGTCCCCGCCATATTTTAAAAAAGCGAACGTTTAACGTTCGCTTTTTTAAGTTTTTTTTAAAGTTTATACGATATTATTATTTTTGAATAATTAATACTCTATTTGTTTAATTTGTGATATAATAGAGGTGACAGATGGTTTACAAAATTAATGAGGGGGGGATTATATTAAAATGCAGAAAGAAATAGAAAAAGAATTTTTTATGGAAACTTTTCAAGAAATGGTAGATCTTTTGCAAGAAATAAATTGGGACGAAAGCGAAAAAGACTTTCTAACAAAGCTTTTAAAAATTGCTATAAAGATCATACCTGAAGCTGAATGTGGTTCTATTTGGCTAATTAGGGGAGCATTATATGAAGCTATAGTTGGAATTGGTTACGATGAAGATTTAATTAAAGAAATGGTTGTTCCTTTCAACGAATCATACGTAAGTAACCATATGGATAGAGATTTAATAGAGGTCCAGAATATTTTGGATTACAATTCCCCTGAAACCGATTTGTACAAAATCAGCAAAAAATTGCATAAAGAAACAAACCAAATGGTTACTTTAATTTCCGCTTTAAAAAATAAAGACAGTGTAATCGGGCATATATATATAGACAGCTTCCATGTTGACTCTTTCGATGATAATTCAAAAAAAATGCTTAGAATGTTCAGCAATTTAGCATCTATATTTTTGACTTTGAAAATCTTACGGGATTCAGAAAAAGAAACAGTAGAAACGAATTCTAATTATTTGAGTTTTATTAGTCATGAGTTGAGAACACCTTTGACTTCGATTATAGGATTTGCTGAAACTATATTGAACAACGAAGATTTAAAGAAAGAGGAGATAAAAAATATAGTAAAAAAGATGCTATTTTCTGCTAAGCATATGAACGCACTTTTAGACGATATTTCAACTTTCAACAAATTGAATAGAGAGAAGAGATTGAATTTAGAAAAATTAAATTTAAAAAAGTTATTGTATGAGGTTTTATCAATGTTAGAGCCCACAGCATCCCCTGATGTTGAAATAAACCTTAATTTTCCCGTTGATATTCCGGTAGATATTGAAACGGATGAAACTAAATTAAATCAGATCCTTGTAAATGTAATAGGGAACGCAATGAAATACACCACAGAAGGTTCAATAGATATCCGTGTAGGTTACGAAAGCCATACAAAACATTTTGTAATCGAGGTAAAAGATACAGGGGCTGGGATTCCAGAAGATAAGTTAAAAGACATATTTAGACCATTTTTTAGAGTTTCTAAAGATAAGCCGGGAAGCGGTTTGGGTTTAGCAATTGTGAAAAAGAATCTTGAAATGCTCAAAGGAAGTATAGATGTAAAATCAAAATTAGGTAAAGGGACAACTTTTGTGATAAAAATACCTCAATCCATAAGTAGTATTGTAGATAAGTGTTAATCATAGTTACGCTGAACATATTTCTTCAAATAATTTTGGGAAGAGTACTTTTGGTTCACCACCTGTTTTTAAGGATCTATCCAATTCTTCTATATATATTATTATTTTTTCTATAGAAGTAGGGGAGTAGAGTTTCTCAACATTAATTTTTTTTACTTTGTCGTTTTTAAAATTGAATCCTAAGAAGGAAGCTACTCGTTGTTGTGAAACCATGCTTTCTTTACTGATTTTCATAACTTCAGACCAATTGTAATTAGTCTTTCTTTCCCCATTTAGTATCACGGCATATAGATCCAAAAAGTATTTATATAAATAATTTGCTAGGGCAATTGGGGAGAATGAAGAAGATTTTACAATCGACTGCAGCTTTATTAGGGAATTTGATAATTTCTTTGTTGCTAAATCATAGCAAAGTTCTTCGTAATTCGCTGTAGAAAAATAAGTAGAAACATCTTCAACATCTTTTATAGATATAATTTCCATATCGGAATATATGGAAAGTTTTTTAATTTCTTCATACAACAAATCCTCATTTTTCCCCACAAATTGTATTATTTTCTCGGCTGTTTCATCATTTAATTGTTTGCTTAACTTGTTTGCAAAATCTTTAAGCATTTCTATCCACAGTTCATCTTTCCAAGGGGGAGGAATCATTGTCTCTATTTTTTTATCAAAATTTATTTCTTTTAGATATTTATTTTCCTTTTGAATATCCAAAATGAGTGTGCCTTCAAAAGTATTTTCATAATGTTTCAGTAAGGAAGATATCTTTTCTTGATAGGGGATTTTGAAAGAATTGAAATCTGTAATTACTATGATTCTGTTTGTGGAAAAGATACTCCCCATAGTAAAAAGGTTGTTGATGTCTTCATCTACATAATTTTCTGGCGATAAGGTAACTATTTCAGCGTTTGGGGATTTCTTAATAATTTCTTCGATTCTAAGCCTTTTTTGTATAGTAGAGTTTCCCAATATTAATATTTTTTGCAACGTTAACTCTCCTTCAGTCGATTGTGTGAAGTTGAATGACTTCTTGATCATTTAGATACTTATATGGTGGGATAGATTGTGAAACAACGGTGTCCCCATTACCAGTGATTATTACATTGTTTTCTTTTATTCCTAAGTTCAACAGGACGTTGTAAGCTTCGGTTATAGGATAACCAATCAAATCTGGCATAATATCTTTATAAAAAACTTTTTGGTCAGCAAGAGTACTATTTTCTTTGGCGTATCTATAAAAAATGTTAGTTAAAACAGGTGCAGCTACTTCTCCACCATAAAATTCTTCTTTAGGATTATCGATAACAACTACAGCAGTATATATGGGATCAACAACAGGATAAAAACCAACAAACAACGAATAATAGCTACCTTCAACGTATCCTATGCCACTTTCCGCCTTTTGGGCTGTACCAGTCTTTCCACCTATTCTTAAACCTTCCTTATAGGCTTTTTGCGCGGTTCCTTCTATGACTGTATAACTCAACCAATCTTTTACCATTTTAGCGGTAGGTTCAGATATAACTTGTCTTTCTGAGATTTCTTTTTCTTCTAAAAAAGTTGGTTGTACATACTTTCCACCGTTAGGAATTATGTTGAAAGCTGATACTAACTGTATAGGTGTAATCCCAATCCCTTGACCTAAAGCAATCTGAAAAGGGGTTATTTCATACCAATCATCCGGATAAGGGACTACTCCGTTGATTTCTCCTTTGAATTCTATCCCTGTTTTTTTCCCAAAACCATAGGTTAAAAGTTTCTGATAAAGCCATTGATTAGAAAATTCTTCAAGTATTTTTCCCATTATCTGTGCTATCGCTATATTTGAGGAATGGGATAGAGTTTCTTTGAGCCCGATTTCTCCCATTCCATAGCCTTGGGATTCGGTCACCTTAAAGTTTTTTTTGCCTGTAGGGTAGTATTCGTAGCCAGAATAAAATTTATCGTTAGGATTTATTATATGTTCATCGAGCGCTGTAGAGATTAACAGTGGTTTAAGTGTAGAACCTGGTTCTATATACCCCATATAAGCAATATTCCAAGGATAAAGCGAAACACTCGATTTAATTTTACCTGTTTTACTCTCCATAATAACAATAACTCCGCCTTCTGCGGATTCTTTTTTTACAGTATTTAGAAGTTCTTCATATGCTATTTGTTGCATTTTCAAATCTATACTTAAACTTGTTGTTTTTTGACTATTTAAAATTCCATTATCTAATAAAAAAGGTTCGATTCCATAGGAGGCTTTATTCGCTTTTCCAATTAGTAAATCAAGAGAGAACAATTCATTGTAAACACGTTGAGTAACAGGGTATATTCTAGAGTATTTGTTTAAAATTCCCAGATCGATATAAGCTTCTTCATAGGTATCATATGTTCCCCATTTTAAAAATTTTATGTTTTCTATTTGTTCCTCACTAAACCTTTGATTCAGTATATATTTATTTTTTTTAAAGTCGTTTTGTGATTTCATAAAATCTAAATCTATCCAAGCTTCATATTTTTCTTGGTTATATACAATCATATTTCCATTAGAATCCACAAGTTCTGAATATTTATTATTTTCTAATGAAGCTGAAAATTCGTTAAAGTCCTGTGCCAGAGAGTTATTATACACAAAAGTAAGGATAATAAGAAAAACATATCCTGAAAGAAAAAGGAAGCTAAAGATTAACCATTTGTGTTTCATAAGTCGATTATTTCTCCATAATATTTAAGATCTCGATATATTTGTCTATTTGGCTATCTAAGGCAGATATCTGTGATTCCATATTGTTAAGCTCCATCTGGGATTGGGCTATTATGGATTTATAATTCTCAATATTTTTACCGAAATTAAGAAAGATGGTAAGCCAAATGCCAACAGTTAAAAAGGCCAAGAAAACTAAAATGATTATAACAATATCGACAGACTTGACTTTAGATTTAGTCTTTTCTATTCCTTTGCTTTTTGCGAACGTACTTCTTTCCATAAAAACTCCCCCTAACTCTTGTCATTCTTTAAGCCCCTACATACTCAGCCACCCTCAATTTGGCACTTCTGCTTCTTGGATTGTTTTTAATTTCTTCTTGCGTAGGTAAAATAGGTTTGAGAGTGAGAAAATCATATTTTTCATTATTTTTGAAAAAATTTTTGACAATCCTATCTTCCAGTGAATGAAAGGTTATTACAGCTACTCTTGCTCCAACCTTTAAAAAATTTTCAAATTTAGCAAGGGTTTCTTCGATATTTTTTAATTCTTCATTAACTTCTATTCTCAGAGCTTGGAAAGTTTTGGTGGCAAAATGTCTGTGCCTTTCGTAAACTTGCGTACTAGGTAGTCCTTTTCTAATAGCGTTTACTAATTCTTGTGTGGTATTTATAGGTCTGTTTCTTACAATGCTTTTTGAAATACTGTGAGCAAACCTTTTTTCTTCCCCATATTCAAAAATGATGCGTCTGAGTTCTTCTTGTGAATAATTATTAACTATGTACGCTGCATCTTTTTTCGCTTGGTTATCCATTCTCATGTCTAACGGTTCATCTTTAGTAAAAGAAAATCCTCTATTTTCACCTTTTAACTGAAAGGTAGAAACCCCTAAATCCATTAAAAAACCATCAACTTTATCAATACCTAAACCCCTCAAAACCATGTCTATATCTTTATAAGATGATTTAATCAATACTACGTTATCCGATAAGTCTTTTAACCTTTGTTCTGCGATTTCCAATACCTCATAATCCACATCGACTCCAATTATTCTAGCCATCTTATCAGTGAATTCTAAAATAGCTTTTATATGTCCACCTTCACCAGCAGTGCAATCAACATAAATGCCGTCTTTTTTAGTTATCAAATAAGATAAGACTTCCTCCACCATTACACTTTTATGAAAATCATCGTATTTTCTTACTATTATTATACACCTCTTTCGCTGAAAAACAAATTAATTTTTCACTTGTATTTTGCAAAAAATAACAGTTCTTCTTCTATGAATTCATCTATTTCTCCATCCAATACAGCTTGAGCGTTAGAGGTTTCATACTCTGTTCTGAGGTCTTTAACTAAAGTATATGGATAAAGAACATAAGATCTAATCTGATTACCCCAGGAAATATCCTTTACTTCCCCACGTAATTTTAATCTTTCTTCTAATTTTTTCTGATGTTCTAACTCATATAATTTTGCCTTTAAAATTTTTAAAGCGGTGGCTTTGTTTTGATGTTGTGAACGCTCGTTTTGTACCGCTACCACTATACCTGTTGGTAAATGAGTAATTCTTACTGCTGAATCGGTTTTATTAACATGTTGGCCCCCTGCTCCACCTGATCTATACGTATCTATTTTCAGATCATCTGGATTTATTTCTATCTCAACATTTTCATCAAATTCTGGCATCACAGATATCGATGCAAAAGAAGTGTGCCTTCTTCCATTGGCGTCAAATGGAGAAATTCTCACTAGTCTATGGACACCACTTTCATACTTTAATTTACCGTAAGCATAGGGACCTGAAATTTTTATGGTTGCGCTTTTTATTCCTGCTTCGTCTCCTTCTTGAAAGTCTATAGTTTCAATGTCATAATTATTTTTATCTGCCCATCGAGTGTACATCCTCAATAGCATAGATGCCCAATCCTGTGATTCTGTTCCTCCCGCACCAGGATGTAGGCTAAGAAATGCATTTGCGTCATCATATTCTTCGGATAATAACATCCTTAATCGAAAAGAACCGATCTTTTTTTCAATAACTTTTAAAATTGCTTCAACTTGGGCGGTCATTGATGGATCATCCTCTGATAATTCAACCGCTATTTCTAATTCCTCAAAATCGTTCTCCAATTTTTTGAATTCATCTATTTCATCTTTTAAATTTTGTGCCATTTTGGAGACCTTTTTGGCTCTATTCTGATCATTCCAAAAGTTTGGCTCCATCATTTCTTTGTCAAGTTTTTTAACTTCTTCTTCTGCTTTATCTATATCAAAAATTCCTTTTAAATCCTCAAAGTTTTCTTTCAACTCATCTATTTTAACCTTCGTTTCGTACTCTATCATCTGATCACCTCTTAAAAATGGTTTCAATTACTATCTCTTAACTTTATACCTTTTTTTAATCTTGTTGGATGGTTTAGTGATATTTTTACTTTTAGATTTCCCATTATCGTTCGATTCATCAACCGCTGATACGTTGTTATGTACAAAGTTCAAGCTGGCGTATATTCTTTTTGCTTCCCTTTCTTCTTTTTCTGGAACTACTTTTGCTATCCTCATTAAATAATTGACTATTTCGTCATATATACTGTCAACCATCTGGTCAAAAAGTATATACGATTCTTTTTTAAATTCCATAACAGGGTCTTTTTGACCATACGATCTTAATCCTACAGCTTCCTTTAGCGCTTCGATAGAATCTAAATGGTGCCTCCATTTTTCATCTATTATTCTTAACATAACAAATTTTGCGACTTTATTAAAATCTTCTCCAAACTCTTCTTTTTTGTATTGATATCTTTTCCAAAGTAAATCAAAAATTTCATCCTCTATTTCCTCACGCGTGTTCCCTTTTATGTCAGAAATTATTAAATATTGTTTCAACTTTTCTGAAATACTACTTTTGTTGTATTTTTCTTCAACTTCGTCCCATGAGGATTCCACTATTCTTTCCACAACATCCGTAAAGATTTCTTTTATGTGATCATCATAGTTGCCTTGTTCAAGGATCCAATCCCTATGGTTGTATATTACAGATCTTTGTTTGTCCATTACAGAGTCGAATTCGTACAATCTTTTTCTTATCGAGAAGTGTATTCCTTCAATTTTCTTTTGTGCATCCCGAATAACTTTACTGAGCATTTTATGTTCAATGGGTTGACCTTCTTCTATTTTTAAGGCGGTCATCATGTTTTTCATTCTGTCCCCACCGAACAATCGTAATACATCATCCTCAAAAGAGATAATAAATCTTGATTCACCAGGATCCCCTTGTCTACCAGATCTTCCTATTAATTGGTTGTCTATTCTTCTGCTTTCATGTCTTTCTGTACCTAAAACAAAAAGACCTCCAAGCTCTTTGACCCCTTCTCCCAATTTAATATCGGTACCTCTACCCGCCATATTCGTGGCTATGGTAACGGCGTTTTTTTCTCCTGCATGAGCGATAATTTCTGCTTCCCGTTCGTGGTATTTTGCATTCAAAACTTCATGCTTTATTCCTCTTTTTTTCAGTAGTTCACTTATGATTTCGCTGTTTTCGATGGATGTTGTTCCCACTAATACGGGTTGACCTTTTTGATTACGTTTTACTATCTCGTCAATTATTGATTGATATTTTTCTTTTTGAGTTTTAAAAATTAAATCATTTTTGTCTTCCCGAATAACAGGTTCGTTGGTAGGGATAACAACGACTTCTGTGTTGTAGATCGCTTTGAACTCGTCTTCCTCAGTTTTCGCAGTTCCAGTCATACCTGATAATTTTTCGTACATCCTAAAATAATTTTGGAAAGTTATTGTGGCAAAGGTTACACTCTCTTCTTTTATTTTTACTCCTTCTTTTGCTTCTATAGCTTGGTGCAATCCTTCTGAATACCTTCTTCCAGCTAACAATCTTCCTGTAAATTCATCAACGATGACAACTTCTCCATCGCGAACGATATAATCTTTATCTCTTTTGAAAAAATTTATTGCTTTTAAGGCGTTCAAAAGATGAAACAAATACTTAATGTTGCTTGGATCGTATAAATTATCGACGGATAACAGTTTTTCTGCCTTGCTTATCCCTTCTTCAGTTAATGCCAAAGTCTTTTGTTTTTCATCGATAGTGTAATCTTTTTCGACTATGAATCTCTTCGCCAAAGAGGCAAATCTTCTGTAAAGTTCGGAGGGAGTATCCGAAGGACCCGAAATGATTAACGGTGTCCTTGCTTCATCTATTAAAATGGAGTCAGCTTCATCAACTATTGTAAAGTAATGGCCTCTTTGAACTTTGTCGGTATTTTCGTAAACTAAATTATCCCTTAAATAATCAAATCCAAACTCATTAGCAGTTCCGTAAGTTATATCAGCTTGATACGCTTTTTTTCTATCTTCTTTGTCCATGTTGGCTTGAATGTATCCTACGCTCAAACTTAGATACTCATAAACCGGTCCCATCCAATTCGCATCTCTTTTAGCCAGATAATCATTATGTGTAGCCAGATGAACATTTTTTCCTGTTAAGGCATTTAGATATATTGGAAGGGTTGCAACTAAAGTCTTTCCTTCCCCAGTTTTCATCTCGGTTATCTTACCCTCATGTAAAGCTATGCCTCCCATTAACTGTACATCAAAATGCCGCATGCCTACTGTTCTTCGTGAGGCTTCTCTTACGACAGCAAAGGCTTCGGGTAAGATATCATCCAAACTCTCACCTTGTTTTAACCTGTTTTTAAATTCCAAGGTCTTACCAGATAATTCAGTGTCGCTGAGAGATTTCACGCTTTCTTCCAATTCATTTATTTTATTTGCGATCTTTGAATATTTTTTAAGTAAACTTTTATTCTTGTCTATCAGTCCAAAAAGCATAAATAATGCACTCCTTTCGAATCAAACTTTCTAAACTATAATTTTTTTATCTTATTTTTATTTCTACTGTATACATCCCATCATTATCGTATTCTTCTTTTATTAACCAGCTATCTAAAGAACCATAAAAATTCTTTGATAAGTAATTTGAAATATCTAAAATTAATAGATTATCGAGTTCTTCTTTTCTTTCAATTTCTCTATAATATTTTGTGTTTTTAAATCGAGATATTTCCGACAAATAGACATGCATCTTATCGGGTAAAACGTTTGAAAATATGAATTCATCTTCTACAAAATAAAGGTAAACTTGGTTTTCTACACTTTGATTAGACCAAAGATAATAATTATAAGTTCCAATCTTTCCTTCTTCCAGATTTCGTGCTTCTGCAAATTCTTTGAGCTTTGAAGTATCAATTGATGCTTCAAAGAATAAGTTTAGTTCGTTATTACTTATGCTTTGTGAACTAACGGCTATAAACTCTTCTTCTTTGATAATATTGGCGATAAATCCTATAACATTTATGCTTTCCTCGTCCAAAGGGGTTAAAAATTTTTCAAAATACGATTGAAAATCGTTTTTATTTAACATTTGTATGTTCAAAACTTCTCCAAACAATTTCTTGTTTTCCAAAAGTGTCAAATCAAAATTTTTCTTGGTACCTCTATAGTCTTTAGACTCAAATGTTGCCTTTAAGGTTCTCGATTCAACGGTAATGTAAAAATCCCACGGTTTATTTTCATTTAAAATATTTTCCAGCGAGCCAGATACTAAACCCTTTGAATTATTATTATAGGTTGTCGGTTCCATGTTCAGAAAGATGCCCTCATCATTTTTTTGAACAGCAAAATTTTTTTCTTCTAAGGTGTATAGGTCATTGCTTACTTTATTAGCACCAAAGATCTTTGTAAAGATTTCATCGAAAACTTCGTATTCGGCAGAGTATATGGCAATACTTTTCGAATTAACGATCATGTCAAATAGAAGGTTAAAATAGTTCGGATTAAATAATTCGCCGAACGAATAGTCTTTATCCGAATAAAATACCATCGGAGCATTTAAAAAATTCTGAATATTTGTATTCGTAGATTCTAACGTCGTTGAAAGTAATTCTTTGATATAATCCTGCCCTATTCCTTCTGTAGAGTTTACAAATCGATAAAAAGGCACAGTTTCATAGATTTCAGTATAAACATCTAAAGGACTTTTTACCCTTATCGTTGTTTCTCCAAAGGTGAATAAAGTAACTAAAATCAAAAAGTTGAGGATAATTGATAATTTCTTTATTTTATTTTTTCCTCCCTCTTGTTTTCTATTTAGTCTTTAGAACCTCTAAAACCTGTTTTAGCGCCCCTTCGCCCCGCTTCCCACCCATGAGGATAAAGGAGACTTTACCCCTTTTGCTTCGCTTCCTACCCACATTTATTTCTAAGATATCTTATTCAACACTCATTTTGAATTTTGAAATGGCTGAGTTGAGATTTTGAGAAAGTTTTTCTAATTCTTGAGCTCTTTCATTAAGTGAACCAGCGTTTTCAGACTGACTTTGCATCAACATCTTAATTTCTTTAATTTTTTCGCTAGTTTCATTTACCGTTCTAGCTATTCTTTCCATAGAAGAACTCATCTCTTGCGTACTGGCACTTTGCTCTTGCGAACTAGCAGTTACGTTTTCTACCCCTGAAATCATCCCGTTTATCTCACCTAATATACCTTCAAATTGTTCTCGAACCTTATTGGCTTCCTGGTTTATTTCTGCAATAGTATTTACGGTTTTATTGGTTACATCGTTAACATTGTTTGTACCTTTTTTTAGGTCCTCTAAAATGTTGCCGATTTCGTCCGTTGCTTTACCACTTTCTTCTGCCAATTTTCTTATTTCATCTGCTACAACAGCAAATCCTCTTCCCGCTTCTCCTGCCCTTGCAGCTTCTATCGCTGCGTTCAACGCTAACAGGTTCGTCTGTTCGGTTATGGAATTTATAGTTTGAATAATATTTTCAATATTTTCTGCTTTTTCCAAAAGTTTTGAAACATTTTCTTCTGCTTCCTTGGATTGCTCTACACCAACTTCTATTTTCTTTACTATATTGTGAATACTTTCCATTCCTATATTAGCTTGGCTTTGTGTCATTTCAGCTGAATTGGATAACTCTTGTGCAGCAGAAGATAAACTTTGTGCTGAAGAGGCAATTTCTTCAATACCGGATGTGATCTCTTCAACCGAGGAGGCGCTATCCTCCGAAATTAACTCTATATTTTTTGCTTCGTCGAGGACTTCTTCTGCCGAATTTTTGAATTTTTGCGAGGTTTCTTTTAATTCTTTTGAAGATGTTTCAACTCTGTTAGAAACATCTTTTATGCTTTCAATTGTATCTTTTAAGTTATCTCGCATCCTACTAAACGATTTAGCCATTTCGCCCACTTCGTCTTTGGACTTACTTTCGAATTTTACATCCAAATTTCCTTCCCCGAATTTTAATAAAACGTTTGAAAAATCTTTTATTGGTTTTGAGATGCCTTTTCCAACAAAGTAGGCGACTACTATTGCTACAATAACTCCTATTATGGTTATTAGGATTATAAGCAACGTTAAACTATTTATCTCACTGTATATTTCACTCTGAGGTAAATTTAGGAACAAAATCCAGCCATTGGATAGCTTGGAATAACTCGTTAAAAACTCTTCGCCATTTAGTCTTTCTACAAAAGTCCCTTCTGTATTGGAGCTTATTGTTTCTAAGTAATCTGTTATTTCACCTTCTATACTCTTTCCAGATTCATAAAGAGGATGAGAAATTACATTAAAATTATCATCTACTAAGTAGGCATATGCTTTTTCGTATCCTAAATCTTTTTGAATGAGGTTGGCAAAATATTCCAATGGAAAACTCATCCCAGCAACACCAACAAAAGTCCCATCTTCTGGATCGAAATAAGGAACAGAATAAGTAATTACGTTAGTCTGTAAATATTCGTCAAAGTATATATCGGTCCAAACACCTTCACCTTTGTCCCTTGCTTCAAAAAACCACTGATATTTTTTATTTTCCAGGTTAAAAGTATCGTCTAATTTTATATATTCATTTTCTAAACTTTTATCTTCGCCTTCAATGTAGTAAAGGGAGTACAATTCTTTTGTCCTTAACATATCTGGATTGAAAACTATAAAAGAGGTTGCATTACCTTCTATTTTTTGCGAAAAATTCTTGGGTACATCCTTAGCTCTATCCAAAAACTTTATCACTTCAGCATTAGAAAAACTTGCTATAAAAGGATCAAATCCCAAAAAGGCAGAGTCACTATAATTATCCACGACTATTTCGATAATACTTATTTGTGAAACTAGATCAGATGCAAGACTCGCAGTTAAATTTTCTACCCCGCTTAGTGAGTATTCTTCTAAAAGAGAAGTGGATCTGAAAATTGATACAAAACTTATAACGGTTACCAAGACGATCACCAACAAGGTTGAAGATAAAATAATCTTGGTGCTGATTCTTTTCAATGCAAACTCCCCCTTTGAAATATGTATCAGGTTAAATTGAAACGCCCAAGGTGATTCTAACGATGAAGCCTATAAAAAAGGTTAATCCTGCAACACCTAAACTTATCCCTGCCATTTCAAGAAATCTACTTTTGAAGTTTAGATCCTTTGCTACAGAGATATAAAAATTGAAAACTAATATTATTATAACAGCTGTTAGTAAAGTTATAATTAAACTTAAAAAATATTTATTTGGCATTAACAAATAAGGAAGAATTAAAAAAAATACGGTAATTATATATGCGATTCCCGTGTAAGCTGCTGATTTTAATGCTCTTTCATCGTTTTCTGCTCTTTTTGATAGATACTCGGATGCCGCCATTGACAATGATGCAGCTATCCCTGTTATTAATCCAGATGTAGCTATTATTATTCCGTTTTGAAGGGCAAAGGTCAAACCAGCTAATGCACCAGTCAATTCGACCAATGCATCGTTTAGACCCAGCACAATCGATCCCACATAATTCAATCTTTCTTCTTCTATCATTCCTAAAAGTTCCTGTTCATGCTTATCTTCTTCTTCCTCAATCTGTTTTGCTTCTGGGACTACGCCGGAAACATCTTCGTAGGAGATCTGAGCCCTTTCTTCACCCTTTTCCATAAGCTTCAAACTGAAGGTTAATCCAAGTATTTTAGAAAGAATGAAATAGAATATAACTTTTATGTAATTTGGTTTTACATCTTCGTTCGTATAACTTTTCCAAAAATCGTGATGTTTTAATTCTTCATTCGCTATGCTTTCTAAGACTTTTTTATTTTTAGGATCTTTAGTAGATTCAGCTAACCTTTTATAAATCATATGTTCCGTTATCTCGGCCTTTTGGAAATTTAATAAATGTTTTTTTGTTTTTGAGTTGATTTTTGATTTTTCCATTTTAGCACCTCCGATTAAAAATTTTTTTATTCTTCATAGTTTTTATACATTTCTTCTATGTCTTTTTCGTATCTTTTCAATATTTCTAAGAGTTTTGGGTTGAAATGTTCTGGTTTTGTTCTGTTATCCCCGTGTAACAATACTTCAATAGCCTCTCTATGCGAGAAAGCTTTTTTATAACTTCTTTTTGATCTCAATGCATCGTATACATCTACTAAGCCAACAATCTGAGCTTCAATGGGGATCTGTTCACCCCTTAATCTGAAAGGATACCCAGAGCCATCGTAATGTTCGTGATGATAAAGGGCAATTTTTCTTGCTGTTTCAAAATATGGATCATCCAACAAATTATCGGCATATAGCGGATGTTTCCTTACTTCTTCCCATTCTTTTTCGTTTAGTTTACCAGGTTTGTTTAGTATCTCGGCAGGAACAAAAAGTTTCCCCACATCGTGAAGGGAAGAAAAGTCTCTTATCTTTTCAACTTGTTCTTTGGGTAAACCTAATTTTTCGGCAAAAAAAGCAGATAATTCACTCACACGGTAAATATGTTTCTTACTGTTTTCATCGTGTGATTCTGCTAATATTGAAAGCTTGCTTGCAAAGGTTGTATAAGCATTTTTTATCTCTTGCGTTCTTAATCTGTTGACAAAAAACATTTTTGCCACATTTAACAAGGAATCAAAAAATTTAACTGATTCTTCAGAAAAATTCTCATCGCTACCTTTTTTAATGTCAAGTGAAATATTCAAATCCCGGTTTTCATCTATTTTTATTGTTTTTAGTAGAGTAAATTTTATTGGTTTGGTAAATTTGTACATTAAGTTTAATACATCTTTAGGCATTCTTTCTTCATCCAATGAAAGTACGCTATCAAGTACCTTAGATTCTTCAACGATAAAAGCATAACTTTTTTTAAGGTCTAAACTTTTTAAACCGTTAATATCATGACCCAACGTAGCTAAAAATCTCCAACTATCTCCTTCTATTATCGAGGCACTGCCATAATCAGCTTCTGGGATTTCTATGATTAAAGTATTTAAAAATTTCTGAAAAAAATCTTTAACTTTTACCTTTTCATCTCCTACTTCTGAGATAATTTCCAATAGATGTATTATTTTATTATTCAGTTGTTCTATCTCCTGATAACTACTCTCTATTTCCTCATTTTGTGACATCAACTCTTCGTTGTAGGAGGTTAATTGTTCATTTGCTGCGGTAAGTTCTTCATTATAACTTTGAGCTTCTTCCTTTGCCTCATTTAATTCATTCAAAAGAGAGTGAAGTTTTAAATTATCTTCTCTTAGAATATATATAAATATAATGGAAAAAGGCACTAGAATCATTATTATCCAAAAAATAATAGGGTAATTTTGATAAAAAGAAGGAGGTTTGTTCTGGATTGTTGAATTTACTGGTAGGCTCTTGATTGAAATACCAAATCTTTCTAAGGCAGGAAAGTTAAAAACGTATTTATTATCTGGGAAGTAAATTCTTGGCAACTCTTTAATATCAACTCCGCTTAATAAGTCTATTGCTATCTCTCCAGCTTTCCGCCCTTGATCGTATGCGCTGGTAATTTTACCTCCTACTACGTTGTTGCCCATGTAAACGCTTGAGGTAGTATAAATAGGAAGCTTCTCAAATTCTCCCATATATTCTTCTACTTGGGTATAATCATAAAAATTTCCATAAATATCTTTACTAAAAGCCAAAAGAAGCGCTATCGAGTTTTTCAAAGGTGTATCGAGCTCTTGTTTTATTTGATCCAATGAATCACTTAAAAAGATAAAATTAATACCCTTAAATTGAGGTGTTACATCATTTTCCACTTCTTGCTTAAAAAGCTCACCTGTTTTTGTCTGATTATCAACAACTACATAAACCTTCTCTGTATCTGGATGAAGATTCAGAGCTAATTCTAATGTTTCTTTTATATCATGAATCTCTACAACACCACTTACAAAGTCTAATTTACTCAAATCGTATTCTTGATAGTAATTGATCCCAGTATATACTATAGGAATCCCCAAAAAAAGTGATTCATAATTAGATAAAACAAAATCAAAAGCGTTATTATCCAGTGCAATAACGACATCAAATGTAAAACCACCAAATTTTCTTTCAAAGTACTCTTTGAATATGTTTAAGCTATTATCATCACCAAACCTTTTGCTATCAAGATATTCTACATATATATTTATACTTTCTTCATCTTCTAAAATTGAATTTATACCCTCTAATTCCCTATCTGACCAAGATAAACCTGGATTATACGAATTTAAAATCAGGACAGTAGAGGCTAAAGAATAAATCCCAGACAAGATAAATAGTAACAACAAGAATAGAGCTTTATAATTTTTTTTCACAAGGGGACCTCCTAAGTATAATGAGTGCAGATTTGCATTTTTATCATACTTGCGATATTATATCACAAATTAGAAAACCTTAAAAGTAGAATAATTTTCGTTGTTAAACTAAAATTATTCTAATGTTATTATATCGGTAACATATATATCTTATCATTTTACTAGGGTTTAAGCCGATAAATTTGTTCAACTTATATTTTTATCATTATGTTTCCTTTGAAATTATCGGCTAATTTTGTGTAAAGTTGAGTGTATAAGGAGGGGGTAGTATGTCTAAACCATGGTTGATAGTTGTTGGGATTTACCTTGTAATAATGGCTATTGCTGGTTTTAGTGTTGCAACCATGCCAAATTGGCATGCGTGGATAGACATTATCGTTGGTATTATTGCTTTGATAGTTGGTTTTATGGATAAAGGAAAGAAAGGTTCGGCAGCGTAGAATTTTAATTTCATAGATTTTTACAAATACAAAAGAGGCAACAGGTACTGTGCCTCTTTTGTCTTCTTATAGAGAATTAATTAGAGGCTTTTAGAGAATTTATTAAAAATTGTAGAAATAAATAATTTGCAAATATAAGCTTTTGATTTTAAAGGGTCACAGGGTGGAGCCCTTCCATCCGTGCAAGGCTAGAGACCGAAGGTCCCTTCCGAAGAAGGGTGGGCTGCGGGACGAAGGGACGCTATCTCTATATTTTAAATAAACCGAGGTGTCTTGCTTGCCTTTTGATGGTTTGGTATTACATAAAGTATTGAAAGAAATAAAAGACAACATTATGGGAGATAGAATTAAAAATATTTATCAACCTATCAAATCCCAAGTGTTAATTCAGTTTTCTCAAAGTTTTGTGCTTCTTTCATTAAAAAGTCCTTCCTATGTGATATTACTTTCTCAAAAACCAAACGTACCCATACAGCCAGCGAACTTTGCACAGTTTCTAAGAAAAAAAATAAGAAACGGAAGAGTGATAAATGTCGAACAGTTAGGTTTAGACAGGATAGGGTACTTTGAAATTGAAAGCTACGATCAAGAAAACTCCACTATGCGAAAATATAAGCTATTTTTCGAATTAATGGGAAGAAATTCCAACGTAATACTTGTTAACGAAGATAATAAAGTAGAAGAATCTTTAAAAAGGGTTTATAAAGAATTTAGACCCATAATTCCTGGAGTTAAATACCTACCTTACTACGATGATTCTCAAATAAATATATTGGAAGTAAATATAGAAAACATTGAAAATATTGATTATGATAGACTCATGGGATTTTCTAAAAAATCAAAAGGGTTTTTGAAAGAAATAGGTATCCAAAGAGCTGTAAAAGACCTAAAAAAGCCTTATCTTTTTTACTTCAAAGAAGGGAACACATATGATTTCTCCGCAATAACCCCGAATAATTTTAAATACGAGGAATTAAAACCATCAGAGGCATTGCTCAAAGTCTTTCAAGAAAGGGCTAATCAATCACGACTATTGGAAATAAAAAGGGATTTGGAAAAAAGGGTAAAAAGTGAAATTGACAGATTAGAAAAGACAAAAGAACAAATATTACAAGATTTAAATGAAGGAAAAAATCTTATGGATTTAGAAAAAAAGGGAGAACTTCTTCAAACGTATCTCTACAAAATAAAAAAAGGTGAAAGATACTTTACAGTAACCGATTGGAATACCGGTGAGGAGGTCACAATAGAGATAGACCCCCTTTTATCACCAACGCAAAACCTGGAAAAGCTGTATAAAAATATAAAAAGAACAAAGTCAAGAGTCGAGCATGCTAAAAAAAGAATAAAAAAAGTGAATAACGAACTCGAATATTACAATCAGTTATTTGAAACAATCTCTTCCGCAGAAGAAATCGAAACCTTAATAGAGATAAAAGAAGAAATGAAAGATATAGGACTGATAAGTGAAAACAAAAAATCTAAAAGGGAAAGAAAAGTAAAAACAACTTTTCGGAAATTTAATTACAAAGGGTTTGAAATACTAGTTGGGAAAAATAACAAGCAGAACGATGAATTAACAAGATCAGCCGCACAAGCCGACATCTGGCTTCATACACATGAGATCCCAGGTTCTCATACAATAATAAAATCTTCTGGTAAAGAAATACCAGAAGAAGTAATAGATTACGCAGCAAAAATCGCTGCCACATTTTCTAAAGCAAAAATGTCTTCCAATGTAGCGGTTGATTACACTCAAAGAAAAAACGTATGGAAACCAAAAGGAGCAAAACCAGGAATGTGGTTGTATAAAAATTATGAAACCATTATCGTTGAACCTTTTAGAGAAATACCTGAAAAACCTTAACCTTTATACCCCAACAACTTTGAAATATTTTCGGCACATTCTTTGACATAAAGAATATATTCATCGACTTTTTCTTCTTCTGCCCTAGCGGTACTCATCGAAATACTTACACCCGCTATCACTTTTTTATCGTAGTTAAATATAGGAGCTCCTATACAAAAGATCCCAATTTCATTTTCTTCGTTATCTATTGAGTATCCTCTTTCTCTTATTTTTTTAAGTTCATTTTTCAATTTGTTGGAATCAGTAATTGTGTTTTTACCCCTTTTTTTCAACTCCACATTTTCTAGATATTCTTCTATCTCTTCTTCAGGTAAATGAGCCAAAATAGCTTTTCCAAATGCTGTTGCATAAAGGTTTATCTTCATTCCGATCCTTGACATCATTGGTAAAGAATTAGGACCTTCTATCTTTTCAATATATATTCCTTCATATCCTTCTTTAATAGCCAAATGAACTGTTTGACCTGTTTTTACCATTAAATTAACTAAGTGGGGATGTGCAATCTCCCTTAGATTTATTTTTTTTAAAATAATACTCCCATACTCCACAAGTTTAAAACTCGGGAAATATGACTTATCACTATTCTTTGACAGCAGGCCCCCTTTGTACAAGTCGTCTAAATACTTGTAAGCATTAGATATAGACATATCAAACTTTCTTGCAATTTCTGTTACATTAACTGGTTTTGGTGCATAGACTATATAATCTAATACCTCCAGAACTTTTCTGATAGTTTGAATATATTTTCACCTTCCTATTTGTAAAATACTAAATTTCATTATATCACAAATTTTAATAATTAAAAGGACTTTGAAACCCGTTTGATTATTAATTTAATGACATTTTTATCTATCTTTGAATCCTACCTGTGGAATCTCCTTTTGTTAGAGTTTTCACTTCTTCTACTGTAACGTGGTTAAAATCTCCGATTATAGAATGCTTCAGACATGAGGCAGCTGTAGCAAATTCTATTACTTCTTGATGAGGATAATTGTTTATTAAAGCGTATATTAATCCACCGGCAAAGGAATCTCCTCCCCCTACTCTATCAACTATGTGAATTTGATATTTTTTGGAGGAATAAAATTTGCTGCCATCATAATATAAGCCTGCCCAACCATTATCAAAGGCAGAAAAGCTTTCTCTGAGTGTTATAGCGACTCCTTTCAAATCAAACCTTTCAGAAATTTGTTTGGCTAAATTTTTATAATCGTCTAATTGTAGATTTTCTTGGGTTACATCAGAATCTTTAACTTTTATATTGAATACCTTTTCAGCAGCTTCCTCATTCGCTATAACTATATCGACATATTTCATAAGTTCTGCCATCACTTCGTTTGCTTTTTGTGGTGACCACAGTTTTTTCCTATAATTCAAATCACAACTAACAATAATTCCTTTATTTTTTGCTGTTTTCACCGCATCAAGGCATGCCTGTGCCGCATTCTCGCTCACTGCAGGTGTTATCCCTGTAAAATGAAACCACTTTGCCTCATCTAAAATCTTTTCCCATTTGTATTCTGTAGGTTTAGATTCTGCAAAAGATGAGTATTTTCTATCATAAATGACTAAAGAAGGTCTTTGAGATGCTCCAAATTCGTGAAAATAAATACCTAATCTTTCTCCACCTCGAACTATGTAATCAGTTTTTACCCCATATCGCCGAAGATGATTTATTGCCGATTGCCCTATCGGATTGCTTGGAACTTTTGTCACAAAATAAACATTTTCTCCATAATTGGCAAGAGAAGCAGCAACGTTAGCTTCAGCGCCACCGTAAGTTACATCAAAAGAATCTGTTTGAACAAATCTAAAATAATTGGGAGGAGAAAGTCTCATCATAATTTCACCAAAAGTAACAATTTTGTTAGCCATTACAATATCTCCTTTCAAATATTTATTGTATTCTTGAGAATTATCTTGCCATTGCTATGGCTTCAACAAATTTTTTTGCTGTTTCTTGGACAAGCGCATAATCTCCAGACTTTGCGCCTTTTGTTAATTCTCCTCCAACGCCAACTGCAACACAGCCAGCCTTTATCCAATCTTCTACATTTTCGAGACTCACTCCACCTGTAGGAACTATCGGTACTTGAGGAAGAGGCCCTTTAATCGCTTTGACTATTGAAGGGCCAAAAGCACTACCTGGAAATAATTTAACAAAATCAGCACCTTCTTCCATAGCTTCTACAACTTCTTTTATTGACATAGCTCCAGCCATAGAAACTTTTTGATATCTATTGCACATTTTTACCATCTCTTTATTTAGATAGGGACTTACAAAAAATTCTGCTCCAGCTAACATAGCAATTCTCGTTGTTTCAGGATCAAGAACAGTTCCTGCACCTATAAGAATTTCTCCTTTTGAATATACCTTTTTCAGTTCTTTGATAACATCATTCGCTCCAGGAACAGTCATCGTGATCTCAATGGCCTCGATACCACCTTTTCTAACAGCGTCGGCAATTTTCAAGGCTTCTTCAGGAGAATCAGCTCTTACTACAGCAATTATTCCAACATTTATAATTTGCTCCATCACTTTTAATTTATCCATGGAATCCTCCTCAAAATTTTTTCGTTCCTGACCTTTTTATTTATTACTTTACACTCTTTTTTGACTTTTGGACCATAGTAGTTATAAAATCTATTAATAACTACAAATTTTTTATTTTACTAAAAAATCAAAATTACTAAACACCAGAATAAGCTAAAAATCCTCCATCTATTGGAATAACAGTACCGGTAACAAATCCAGAGTCTTCTTCATTACATAACCATTTAATTGTTCCTATAAGTTCTTCAGGCCTACCTAGTCTTCCCATTGGTGTGTTGTTGATTATTTTTTGATGCCTTTCGGTAGGGTTTCCTTCCTTATCTAATAGTAAATTCTTATTTTGTTCTGTTAAGAAGAAACCAGGAGCTATTGCATTTACTCTTACTCCTACCTTTGCAAAATGAACAGCTAACCAAGCAGTGAAATTACTTACCGCAGCTTTTGCTGCACTGTATGCTGCTACTTTTGTCATCGGCGAAAATGCGCTCATAGAGGATATATTAATTACTGTGGAATTTTCAAGCTTTACCATTTCCTCTAAAAAAACTTGAGATACTATAAAAGCACTTAAAAAATTGAGATTAAATACAAACTCAAATCCGTTTTGCTCCAAATCAAAAAAAGTGGTCAAATCTTCTTTTCCCAAATCAGTTAATTCAAAAATTTCTTTTGTGGTGGTTCCTTTAGGATGATTCCCTCCTGCACCGTTTATCAAAATATCACATCTACCATATTTATTAATCACTATCTCTTTCGCTTTTTCGACTTGTTCTTTTTTTAGTACATCGCATTTGATAGCTAAAGCATCTCCGCCTTTCCCAATTATTTCATCTTTTACAGCTTTTGCTTTTTCTTCTGATATATCCAATAATGCTGTTTTTACTCCTTCTTTTGCTAGGCCTTTCGCTATTGTACTGCACAATATTCCTCCACCACCAGTAATTACTGCAACTTTATCTTTCAAATTCATCCTTTTTCTCTCCTTTCTATATTATTTAAGTTTATTTAATGTTTCCCAGATGCCGTATAGATAGCTTACCCCTAATGCCCTATCGTATAGACCATATCCGGGTCTTGCTTTCTCATTCCATATGTTTCTCCCATGATCAGGTCTTAGACATCCATTAAAATTTACTTCGTACAAAACTTTAAGAATTTCAATCATATCTAAGGTCCCTTCTTTAGACATGTGTGAAGTTTCGAAAAATCTTTTATTTCCGATTCTTTTGATGTTCCTAACATGTACAAAAGAAATTTTATCTCTCTCTCCAAAATGCCTAATTATTTGTGGGATGTCGTTATCTTCCCTTGCACCTAAAGAGCCTGTGCAAACGGCTAATGTGTTGGAAGGGCTATCTATGCATTTAACTATTCTTTCAAGTTTCTCTTTTGTGCTAACTATCCGAGGTAAACCAAAGATAGACCAAGGAGGATCATCAGGATGTATTGCTAATTTTATATTTAATTTTTCACATTCAGGTATTACAGCCTTAAGAAAATATTCTAAATTCTTAAAAAGCCTCTCCTCATTAACATCTTTAAAAATTTCAAAAAGTTTTTCTATGTCCTTTAATTTTTCGTTTTCCCATCCAGGTAACGAAAACCCAGCTGAATTGCGCTTAAATTCATCAATGAGTTGTTCAGGAGTTATATCTTTAATTTTTTCGTCAAAATAGGCCATAGTTGTTGATCCGTCGTTTAATTTGTAATATAAGTCTGTTCTTATCCAATCAAAAATCGGCATGAAGTTATAACAGATAATTTTGATTCCTATTTTACTTAAATTTTGTATAGTTTTTATGTAATTGTCTATATAATGGTCTCTCGTTGCAAGACCTGCTTTTATGTCTTCATGGATATTTACACTTTCAATTACTTCTAATTTTAAACCTTCCTTATTTACTTTATTTTTTAAATTTTCAATTTTGTCAAAAGGCCAAACTTCTCCAACAGGAATATCATCTAAAGTTCCAGCTATTCCAGATATAACAGGTATTTGCTTTATTTGTGAAAGCGATACACTGTCATCTCCTTCTCCAAACCATCTCATGATAAATTCCATTTGTACCTCACCTCAAGCCTGTATTTAGTTCCATAATTATTTACAATAACAATAAAGATATTATATTAACTAATTTTGAAAAAAATATTTTTAAATTATACTCTTTTAAAGTTTGGATCTGTAAATATATCAGTTGCATCGTCACTGTGAGAAGAAAATTCAGAAATAACGGCACCTTCTTCTCCAGCCTTGAACCAATGTAAGGTATTTGGAGGTATGGTGTATTGTTCTGCTGAGTTTAAAATTATTTCATGTGAAGCTGTGAAATATTCATTTGGTGGTTGTACATGCCAAGTGTTCTTTTCTCCCTCAACGAAAAGAAATACTTTACCATATCTGCACCTGAAGGTCTCTTCTTTTCCAATATCTCCATCATGAGGCGGATGCTTATGTTCAGGACATGTTTGATTAGGCAAAAGGACCATTTCTTTAGCACAGTATCTATCGGTATTTACATAGGTAACAATTTCAAGACCTAGTTCTTCGACATTTCCTAATCCTCCATCAACGATCTCTATATTTTCCTTTTCATCTTCTCTTAGAGCGATACCTGCTTTCTCAAAAAGTTCTAAACTTTTCTTTCTCACTTTTTCATATGTTTCTTTGTCCAACATAGATTTAAACCTCCTTATTTACCATCTTTTGCAGCCTTTGTAAACCCTAAACACAAATTTTAACCAACTTTTAATACCTTCAATAAACTTTTAAACCTTTTAAAGAGAGTTGAGAAGCAAAATGGCACGCAACTAAATGTTCATTTTCCTCGTTTCCTAAATTTTTTAGAGGGGGATATTCTTTTTTGCATATATCTTGAGCATAAGGACAACGTTGATGAAAATAACAACCTTTTGGAGGATTGGCAGGATCAGGAACTTCTCCTTCCAAAGGTTTCAATTGTTCGGCTCTTTTTTTTGGATCTGGAATAGGGACTGCTTCCAAAAGCTTTTCTGTATATGGATGTTTGGGATCTTCAAAAATTTCATTAGAATCTGCTAATTCAACAATCTTACCTAAATACATAACCGCGACTCTATCACTTATATGTTCAACAACGCTTAAGTCATGAGAAATGAAAAGATATGTCAAATTAAACTGTTCTTGTAAATCCATTAAAAGATTCAAAATCTGCGCTCTTATGGATACATCTAAAGCTGCTACCGGTTCATCAAGTACAACTAATTCAGGCCTTAGAGCTAACGCTCTGGCTATCACTATTCTTTGTCTTTGGCCCCCACTAAATGCATGGGGGTATCTTATTAAATATTCCTTCCTTAATCCTACTGTTTCCATTAATTTTTCAACTTCTTCTTGAAGTTTTTTTCCTTTTGCTATTTTATTTACTTGTAAAGGTTCACCTATAATATCCCTTACTTTCATTCGAGGATTTAGAGATGTAAAAGGATTCTGAAACACCATTTGAGCAGATTTCCTTAGTAACTTTTCATCTTTTTTGCTCATATTGGATACATCTATTTTTTCTCCGTTAACATGAAGAAAGATGTTCCCTTCCGTTGGTTCAAGGGCTTTTAAAATAGTTTTTGCAATTGTAGTTTTTCCACAACCGGATTCTCCTACAAGTGAGAGGGTTTCTCCTTTTTTGATCGAAAAACTTACGTCATCCACAGCCTTCACATGTCCGACAATTTTTGCAAACATTCCTCTTTTTATTGGGTAATACTTTTTTAAATTTGATACTTCAAGAAGGACTTTATTGCTAATAGTTTTCTCATTCATTGTTTTTCCCTCCATACAAAAAACATGCAACAGTGTGATCTTTAGAAAAGGTGATATTTTTTGGCTCTTTCATATCACACACTCCTGCTATATAATTAGGACATCTGTTATGAAAACTACAGCCTTTAGGTTTGTTGAAAGGATCTGGAACGATACCTTTTATTGCTTCTAATCGTGTTTTTTTTATTCCAACTTTTGGTATAGAAGTCATTAGGGCTCTTGTATATGGATGAAGGGGATTGTTGAAAATATCATAAACAGTTCCTTCTTCAACAATTTTTCCCAAATACATAACTGCAACTCGATCAGCCATCTGAGCAATAACCCCTAAATCATGTGTTATAAAAATAATCGAACTTTCAAATTCTTTTTGTAATTCCTTCATTAAATATAGTATCTGTGCTTGGATAGTAACGTCCAATGCGGTGGTTGGTTCATCTGCTATTAATATCATAGGATTACATGAAAGAGCTAAAGCTATCATGCATCGTTGAAGCATCCCACCTGATAGTTCAAAAGGGTAGGAATTTATGATTTTTTTTGGATCTGGAATTTTAACTTTTTCTATCATTTCTAAAGCTATCTCTTTTGCTTCCTTTTCTGAAAGGGGTTTGTGCAGTATGATATTTTCTATCATCTGTTCTCCAATGGTATAAACTGGTGAAAAAGATGCAGCGGGTTCTTGAAATATCATAGCTATATCGTTACCCCTTATTTGTCTCATTCTTTCATCAGTTGGTGTTAAACTTGTTATGTTTATTATTCCATTTTCTGTATGAAGTAGAATTTCTCCAGATCTTTGAGCATTCTTAGGTAAAAGTTGTAAAATAGAAGAAGCGGTTACACTTTTACCACAACCTGATTCGCCCACAATGCCGAATACTTCATCTTTTCTAATAGTAAAATTTATTCCATTTAAAACCTTAACTGTACCTTCAGGTAAATTAAAAAAAACATTTAAATCTTTTATATCAAGAATATTTTCACTTTCCATTTTATTCCTCCTATCATTCTCTATAATTCTTAATTATGATAAGGATCGGCTGCATCTCTTAGGCCATCACCCACAAAGTTAAAACAAAGAACCGTTATAATAACGAATAAAGCAGGGAGCATTAACCAAGGTTGTAAGGCTACGGTTCTTATATTTTGGGCTTCTTGAAGCAAAACTCCCCAACTTATTGTTGGTGATTGTAAGCCTAATCCCAAGAAACTGAGTCCTGTTTCTCCCAGGATCATACCAGGAATTGAAAGAGTGATAGAAACTATCATATGACTTGTTAGGGAAGGTAGCATATGTCTAAAGATGATACGGGATTCTTTTGCCCCAGCTAACTTCGCAGCAATAACAAAATCTTCTTCTCTTAAAGTAATAAATCTACTTCTGACAACCCTTGCTAAATCGGTCCACCCTCTCAACGAAAGAATAACTGTTATGGCAAAGTATCTTTGTATTTGCGACATGTATTGTGGTAAAGCAGCAGCAAGTGCCATCCATAATGGAATATCCGGTATACTTCTTACTACCTCCATTAACCTTTGAATAGTAAAATCTACCTTCCCACCGTAATAACCAGATATTCCACCTAAGACCACACCAATTAGTAGACTCAAAAAAACCCCTACAAGCCCTATAGTTGTTGATATTCTTGCTCCATAAATAATCCTTGATAACACATCTCTTCCCATTCTATCCGTCCCAAAAGGAAAAAATTCTCCTTCTTCAACTCCAATAAAATGAATGTTTGATTCCCATATTCCCCATAATTTATAAGAGTCTCCTTTCACAAAAAAAGAGACAGGATATACTTTTGATTCGTCTGTTAAATAAATTCTTTGAAGTGTTTCGGGATCTCTTTCCATTTTGTAACCATACACATAGGGCCTAACTAATTGCCCGTCCCTAATAAATCTTATCCTTTGAGGTGGTGCGTATACATAACGACTATTTAATTTGTTAGGATCATATGGAGCGAAAAACTCCGCAAAAATACCTACAATGTATAATAGAATTAGTATTATCATACCCACAATTGCCAATTTATTCCTTTTAAAGCGCCACCAAATTAGTTTAGATTCGGATGCATAATAATATGCTTCTTCAGATTTCTTCTTCTTTTTATTGAACAACTGAATCACCTTCCTTACGAAAGTCTTGCCCTTGGATCTGCCCAAGCAAGTAAAATATCAGAGACTATCGTTCCTATAACAGTAAACATTGTTAAAATTAAGATTATGCTTCCAGCTAAATACATATCCTGAGCTTTCAAAGCATCCATCAACAAAGTACCAACAGTTGGAAGATTGAGTACAATACCAGTAACAACCGCTCCAGAAATAATATTTGGAAGAGTCCATCCTGCGGTGCTTAAAAATGGTATAATAGCAACCCGAAGAGGGTACTTCCAAGTGAGTTTATTCTCAGGCACGCCACGAGCTCTTGCAGCAGTAACATATGGTTTGTTAATTTCATCCAACAAATTTCCTCTGAGGACCCTAATGAGGCCCGCCATTGTAGCTGTTCCTGTTACAATGACAGGTATCCAAAGGTGCTGTAATAAATCTAATAGTTTCCCCCAACTCCATGGAGCTGAGGCGTATTCAGGAGAAAATAAGCCTCCTAAACTTAATCCGAAAGCGGTGAATGCCCACCACATTAAAAGTAAAGCAAAGAGAAAATTTGGTACAGAAACTCCGAAGTATCCCACAACAGTAAACGCATAGTCTCCTACAGTATATTGGTGTGTTCCAGAATATACACCTATTAAAAAGCCTGTTACCCAAGCAAACGCAGTTGCTAAGGAAGATATTAGAACAGTGTACCACACTCGGGCTCCTAAAAGATCCGCCACTGGTTTCTCATACAACATTGAGTAACCAAAATCTCCTCTAAATAAGTTACCAAACCAATAAAAAAACCTAACATAAACAGGTTTATCTAACTTATATCTTTCTTTAAGGAGTTCTATCTTGGCTAGGTCAACTTCTTCGCCACTTTGTCTCAGAGCCACTTCATATGTTGTCAAATAATCTCCAGGGGGGAGCTCCATTATAATAAAGGAAAGAAGAATTATAATAAGAACTGTAGGAATGGATAAAAGAAGTCGCTTAACTATATATTGAAACATGGTACCAACCACCTCCAAAACAATTTGTTTTTTAGAGACTTTCAGAAGTTTGAATAAAAAAATATTTAAAGTTTCCTTCAACCTTTTTTAAAAGGTTGAAGGAAACAAATATACCATAATTATTCATCAATGTAAAATTGCATCGGCATTGTGTTCAATGGAGATCTTAGCACATCATCTGTGACAAGCTCTTTTGCTACGTTTTTGAAATTGTTTTTAACAATAACAGGAGCAATATCTTCTCCAACTGTCCCTATCATCCATAAGTTTTCTCTGTGTATTTTTGTAACTTCTTTCATCAATTCTTTTAATTTTTCTTCATCTGTGGTCTTTTGTATTTCAAGCCAAAGATCAACCAACTCAATAACTGGCTCTGGAGGTACTATATCATCTGGTTCTGGTTCATTTCCTTCTATATAGGCTTTTATCCAGTCTGTCCAACCTACATACCAAGTTGTGGAAATATCTGCAGCACCGGGGAAAACAAAGAAAGGATCAGCTAGAGGTTGAGCAGATCTATCCATCATCCAAACTTGTCCATCAAAGTCATGTGCATCTAGCCTTTCATAGTATAAACTTTGTTCTAGGTTTTCTACTTCAATTTCAATACCAAGGTCATTTTTCCAGTATTCTCTTACCATAGTCCAGACGTCTACATGGGGTTGTCCCACTACTTGAACCGTAAATTGCAGAGGTTTTCCATCTGGTCTAAGTCTGTACTCATGCTTTGAATCCCATACAAGCCCCATCTCATCCAAAAGCTCATTCGCTTTTTCGGGGTTGTACTCAGCATAAGCACTTTCCCATTCGGGATCGTAATAAGCTGACCCGCTTACTAATGAAGCTTGGCGAGGCTCAGCTAAACCGCTAAACAAAATTTCATTTATCTCTTCCCTATTGATCCCTAGAGACAGCGCTTGTCTAAATCTCACGTCACTAAAAATTTCTTGGAGGATTGGATCACTATGATCAAAAGTGTTTAACATTAACTGGCTCACAGAACCATTGGCTGCTATCCAGTTGTAGATTTGATAATCTCCACGTTCCTTATTCATAGCTAAGAGGGTATAATTGCCAGCACCAGCTCCCATCATTCCAATGTGTCTCCATTGCATGTCAATTTCACCAGAAATTGCTTTCAAAAGAACAACTTCATCGTCCATAACGTATTCATGTCTTACGGTATCTATGTATGGTAATTGATTTCCTTCTATGTCAACGGCAAAATAATAAGGATTTCTTTCTAGAATATAAAATGAACTTGTTGGATCCGTCTTGGGTATCCATGTCCATAGACTAGGGAGTTCTAAGTTTGAAATTGGGTCAGATTTATCTTCAAATACGTCTACCCAAGAAGAATACATCTTTTCTTTTTCTTCTTCAATAATCTTTTCTATTTCTTCCATAGGTGTGTAATCTGGATGAAATTGTTTTAGATAATGTTTTGGGGCACCAGTAAATCCTTGGCTGTAAGCTACTTGTAGCAAAAACAAACTATAAGGTTCTGCAAATTCAAATTTAACGGTATAGTCATCGATTTTTTCTACCTGTGCTCTTTTTCCTCCAGCTATATACCAAGCAGGTTTAGAGCTTGTATATTCGTCGTTTCCGATTATGTCATTTGCCCAAAAAACTATGTCATCTGCTGTGTAAGGATGTCCATCAGACCATTTCATTCCTTCTCTTAAATGAAAAATGTAGACTTTTCCATTTTCTAGAACTTCCCAGCTTTTGGCTACACCAGGGAGAAATTCTCCACCATCTGCACTAAAATAAATAAGATGTGGTTCGTTGATTTTGTACACTCCCCATTGATCTGAAGGTCCTTTCCAGACTCTTCTCCATGTTCCTCCAAACTTACCTACTTCTTCTTCGGGTACAATAACCAAAGGTTCCTTAGGAAGTCGCTCTTCTAGTGGTGGTAATTCTCCTTGTTTTACTTTTTCAGTAAGTATTGGTGATTCTTTGAATTCAGTAATTCGTTTGTCCATTTCTTTGTAATACTCTTGAGGAGTTGAATAAGCATTCCAACCAAAGATGCTTGTTACCAATAAACTAGCCATCAACAAACTTACTACCACTACCTTTTTGTTCATAATTACACCTCCTGAAATCTTTTTGCTTTTTTAAAGTACCCCTCAGCCTTATTGAAAAAGCTGAGGGGAACAACTATAACAATTATTCATCAATATAGAACTGCATCGGCATCCCGTTCAATGGAGAGAAGAACACAGCATCCGTGACAAGCTCTTTTGGTACATTTTTGAAATTGTTTTTAACGATAGCAGGGGCAATATCTTCTCCAACTGTTCCTATCATCCATAAGTTTTCTGCGTGTATTTTTGTAACTTCTTTCATCAATTCTTTTAATTTTTCTTCATCTGTGGTCTTTTGTATTTCAAGCCAAAGATCAACCAACTCAATAACTGGCTCTGGAGGTACTATATCATCTGGTTCTGGTTCATTTCCTTCTATATAGGCTTTTATCCAGTCTGTCCAACCTACATACCAAGTTGTGGAAATATCTGCAGCACCGGGGAAAACAAAGAAAGGATCAGCTAGAGGTTGAGCAGATCTATCCATCATCCAAACTTGTCCATCAAAGTCGTGTGCAGTTAATCTTTCATCGTATAAACTTCTTTCTAAGTTTTCTACTTCAATTTCAATACCAAGGTCATTTTTCCAGTATTCTCTTATCATCGTCCAAATATCTACATGAGGTTGTTCAACTACTTGTACCGTAAATTGCAGAGGTTTTCCATCTGGTCTAAGCCTGTACTCATGCTTTGAATCCCATACAAGCCCCATCTCATCCAAAAGCTTATTCGCTTTTTCCGGGTTGTATTCCGCATAAGCACTTTCCCATTCGGGATCGTAATAAGCTGACCCGCTTACTAATGAAGCTTGGCGAGGCTCAGCTAAACCGGAAAATAAAATTTCATTTATCTCTTCTCTATTGATCCCTAAAGACAACGCTTGTCTAAATCTCACGTCACTAAAAATTTCTTGGAGAATAGGATCACTATGATCAAAAGTGTTTAACATTAACTGGCTCACAGAACCATTGGCTGCTATCCAGTTATAGATTTGATAATCTCCACGTTCCTTATTCGCAGCTAAGAGGGTATAATTACCAGCACCAGCTCCCATCAATCCTATGTGTCTTTGTTGCATGTCAATTTCACCAGAAATTGCTTTCAACAGAATTACTTCATTGTCCATAACGTATTCATGTCTTACGGTATCTATGTATGGTAATTGATTTCCTTCTATGTCAACGGCAAAATAATAAGGATTTCTTTCTAGAATATAAAATGAACTTGTTGGATCCGTCTTGGGTATCCATGTCCATAGACTAGGGAGTTCTAAGTTTGAAATTGGGTCAGACTTATCTTCAAATACGTCTACCCAAGAAGAATACATCTTTTCTTTTTCTTCTTCAATAATCTTTTCTATTTCTTCCATAGGTGTGTAATCTGGATGAAATTGTTTTAGATAATGTTTTGGGGCACCAGTAAAGCCCTCACTATTGGCTACTTGTAGCATAAACAAACCATAAGGTTCTGCAAATTCAAATTTAACGGTATAGTCATCGATTTTTTCTACCTGTGCTCTTTTTCCTCCAGCCATATACCATGCAGGTTTAGCGCTTGTATACTCGTCGTTTCCGATTATGTCATTTGCCCAAAAAACTATGTCATCTGCTGTGTAAGGATGTCCATCAGACCATTTCATTCCTTCTCTTAAATGAAAAATGTAAACTTTCCCGTTTTCTAAAACTTCCCAGCTTTTGGCTACACCGGGGAGATATTCTCCGCCATCTGCACTAAAATAAGCAAGACGTGGGCCAGTTAATCTATGTACTCCCCATTGATCTGAAGGTCCTTTCCAGACTCTTCTCCATGTTCCTCCAAACTTACCTACTTCTTCTTCGGGTACAATAACCAAAGGTTCCTTAGGAAGTCGCTCTTCTAGTGGTGGTAATTCTCCTTGTTTTACTTTTTCAGTAAGTATTGGTGATTCTTTGAATTCAGTAATTCGTTTGTCCGTTTCTTTGTAATACTCTTGAGGAGTTGAATAAGCATTCCAACCAAAGATGCTTGTTACCAATAAACTGACTATCAACAAACTTACTACCACTACCTTTTTGTTCATAATTACACCTCCTTGATCACTTATGCTTTTTACCCATTTACTCAATATTTTGATGTTTTTCACCTCCTTTTTGTTAAATCATTACAATCTTTATAAACTCTAAAATCTGTTTTGTTGAACATCTTCTATTGGCAACAAAAAAGGGATAAGTTTTCTGCCAACTATATGATGTTGGGAAATCGTCCCCCTATTCCCCTTAGTTCATTCCCTACAAATGATTTTTTCGTTTTATAAGTCTATTTTGTAATTTTATGAAAGTATGGGAATTGCCAATTATAATTTTTACTCCTACCAATATGTCACAGAGCAAAAACTAGGTTTATTCCCTTATTTAGTAGTTAAAAAGTAATGAAAAAAGCTTTTTCCAGTAGAATAGTAAGTTTATTCAACCAACTAATATTTAAGATAAAAAACTTCAAATTTTTATACTAACTTTTAACGTGCTCATACATTAAAATATTCTTTCAATTCTTTATTGATTGGATGGTTCATAATATCGGATAATACTTCTTCAACTTGTTTAAATGATTTAGTTCGTGGGTCCCTAACTAAAAACTCTTTTAATATTTCCACATCTCGTTTTATGTAAGCTTCTAAAGCCATTTTCATTCTCATAATTCTTGGAATCAGATAATATTCTTTAATCCTCTCGTCCAGATCGGGTTCTAAACTTTGCGGGTGCAAGCCACTTTTATCAACCAAAACGGGAACCTCTACAACTATATCATCGGGGATATCTTTAATTATTCCTTTGTTTTCCACATTCAATATTAATCTTACCTGTTTATTATGAGCTAAGGCGTTAATAAATGGAACATGTTGTTCCCCACTCATTACACCTTTTTTGAAAATTTCTGGCCAAACTTCTGTTAATTTAATATTAGGATCTTTTTCTATTTCTTTAGATAATTCGATCATCCTTTTCCTTGACTCTCTGAGAGAATTATGAAATTTTGGCCTTTCTATTTCATTATCTATTCCCCCAAATTTTCCATACCATTTCTTTTTCGTTTCTAAATTGTAGTTGTATTTCCAACTTCCATTTCTAACAGTGTCACCAATTGGGATCATTCCATAAAATCTGTACATATCGATAGCAGCTGGAGATAATTGTATATCCCACGGCTCTCTTGATTCCCATTTGTATGATTCCTCTTCTATCCATTTATCGAGCAATTCATAAGCATTTTTCCCTTCATAATTGAATCTATTCAACCATATACCGTGATTGATACCAGCAACTTGCCAATCCACCTTAGATGAAGGTAAATTTAAACGGTTAAATATTCCATTAACGCCAGAACTACCGTGACAAAAACCTACTATCTTGGCTTTAGTTAGTTTTTTGACAATCTGGGTTATTTCAAAAACAGGGTTAGCCGTTTGCATTAACCAAGCATTTGGTGCTAACTTTTCTATTTTTTCTGCAATATCAAGTGCCAATTTTATATCCGGATAAGAACAAATAACGTAAGAGTAAGTTGATACCATGTTAAACTCTTGACTGTCTATTCCTCTATAGTATCCATGTTTCTCACCTATTTCTGTTACTATCTCCCATCTCTTATATCCGTCTTCTATTTCTTTGGGATAAGGGTAGGCGGTGTTTATTATGAAACTTGCTCCCTTTATTGCCTCTTCTAAATTCATAGTTTTTTCAATTTGAATATTTGACCCAAGTTCTTCACAATACTTTTTAGCTAATGAATATGTTGCATTTAATCGTGTTTCGTTTACATCCATCATGCATATTTCACAATCTGCCAATTCCTCTGTTTGAGCTATATCACCTATTAACTGCAATGAAAATCTAACACTACCTGCTCCTATAATTCCTATTTTCAATCTTTACCCCTCCTCGTATAATATGTATAGTTATGAAACTTAAAAAATGGTACTAAAAATCTGTCTTTTGATCTTTTTTATTATTTCTTTTGTAAAGAGATGCCCTAATGCTAAAATAGTACCAGGATGA
>NZ_JBSVZD010000023.1:0-30145 GCF_054051725.1 Petrotoga sp. DB-2
TTAGTTCTTTTTCTTCTTGCCTTAACTTAATTTACCTTTAGTTAATCGTTGCTTTGACCTATTTCTGAAGTGGGTATTAAAAATACGATAAAAAAATACGGTCAATCTCATATCCCATCAGAAGCCTTGGGGGAGTTTTATCTTAAGACATTTCCAAAAATTTGGATATATGGTCATATTCATCCGCGATACGATTTCCAAGAACTTGATTTCGAAATTAAATTCTTAAATAATATTTCTTATTTAATAAATGCGGTACCTTACAAATTAATAAAGTACGATGAAGAAAAAAAAGAAGTTATAGAAATTTGTACTTATAAAAAGATAAGTCCAAAGACCATTTTAATTTAGAAAGTAATTAATTCCTTTAAACGAAATTTTAATTATTATGTTGTATTATTGAATTACTCTTATATAAATATATCCCTAAAAGGTTTTGCTATTCTGTACAAAAAATCTTTTTTAAACAAAATTGGGTTTTGGAGTTTTTAAGGGGCGCCATTCGTAAAGTTTCTAAAATGAGTATATAGCCACAAAAAAAGGGGGCTAACATAATGTATAGAACCTCAAGAAGTCTCAGCAGAAGCGAGTATGAAAAAGCTAATAGATTAGCAAAAAAAGACTTTTTGGCTAATATTTCAAAAGGAAAAGATGGATATCTACCATGTTTAGAAGATATCATCCATAACGTTGAAATAATTAAGGAAGAAAAACTTGGTCTAATAGATATCCCTATAGAAAGGATCAAAGGAACGTACTATCATTCTCGGTCATTATCTTTTTCAGCAAATTTCTATCCTTTAATGAAAATTGATTCAGAATTTGCAAGTAAATGGATTAATTTGTACGAAGCTCATATATCTGAAGGGATAAGGGATCCGGTAACAGCCTACGAGTATATGAACTGGTTTTACATTGTTGAAGGAAACAAAAGGGTAAGTGTTTTGAAATATTCAGACGCTTTTTCAATTCGTGGGGAAGTTACTAGGCTGATCCCAAAATGGGATGAAAACAACCCTGAAATAAGGATCTACTATGAATTTCTAGATTTTTATAAAAAGACAAAGATCAATATAATTTGGTTCAATAAAGAGGGCAAATTCAAAGAACTTTATGAGTTAATCAAAGATTATGAGAAAAAAAGTGAGTTCGTTGAGAATAAATATGATGAACTGGTTACCTCAGTATATCTTCTATTTAGAAAGCTATATAGGGAAGTTGCTAAGGACAAGATTTCTCTGACTGAAGAAGAGGCTTTTTTAGAATACCTAAAAAAATTTGGTTTGGAGAATGTTCCCACTATTGAAAGAGAAATGAGGGAGCAAGTTAACGAGTTAGTAGAAGAATTAGAGGAACGACTAGGTAAACCATCAGAACCTTTATTCAAATTACCTCAGATTTTCGCTGGAAAAACATTAAAAGTAGCTTTCCTTTACAACACATCAATAGAGGAGTCTGCATGGACATATTCTCATGAATTGGGAAGAAGGTACGTTCAAGAACGACTAGGAAATGAAATAATAACAAAGTATTTTGAAAATATTTCTGATTTAAAAACATATGAAAGAATATTAGATAAACTTGAAGAAGAAAAGTTCGATTTAATATTTTCCACAAGTTTTGACTTCTTACAGAATCAAAAAACAAAAGAATTCCAAAATGTTCGATTCATGTATTTTTCCGGATATCGTACTACTAAGAATATTAACACATATTTTGGCCGGATGTACGAACCAAGATTCCTCTCCGGAATGATAGCAGGAGCGATGACAACTAACAATAAAATAGGTTACGTTGCTTCCTACGGTATACCTGAAGTTATAATGGGAATAAATGCCTTTGCTTTAGGGTCAAAAGCCGTTAATCCAAAATCAAAAGTATTTGTTGGATGGACGAATACTTGGCGCAATATAGAATACGAAAGAGACACAGCAGAGTATTTGATAAATGAAATTGGAGTGGATGTTTTAACCCATCATCAGGATTCTCCGGAAGTTTGCAAAGTTGGAGAAGAATACGGTGTTTACACCATTGGTTACCATATTGATATGAAAGATTATGCGCCAACTACCCATTTAACCTCGGTGGTATGGAATTGGGGAATTTACTACGAAAACATCATTAAAGATGTATTAAGAGGGTCAAATTTCTCCTTATTTAGATTGTTTTCCGGTTCAGAAAAGATTGAGAACTTTTGGGGTGGACTTAAGAGTGGAGTTGTTTGTTTGTCCCCTATAAGTGAAATAGTCCCTTCTACAACAAAAAACCTTGTTGACACTGTGAAAACAGATATTATAGAAAATAGGTTTCATCCTTTCCGAGGTAGTATTTTTGATAAGGAAGGTAATATGAAAGTCTTGGATGGCAAAGATATTGAAGACGAAGAACTAATGAAAATGGATTGGTTTGTAGACAACGTTTATTATTCCTAAAAATGGGGAATTTTATGAAAAGATTTTTTGTAATGTTGTTATTCTCTCTTATTTTCACAAGCGTTTTTTCAGAAGTTAATTTTGATTTTTCTTTATCACCTGGTATAGTACTAAAAAATTATGAAATAGATAAAATGCCTGAAGATGTCATAGAATGGGAGACTTTCGACTACTTACCACCTTTCTTTGAAATTACTTATACCGCTTCTTCTGGCAATAATGATCTTTTTTACCTATCTATCCCCATATTACCAGATGCCAGTGTTTATTATTTGGAAAATAATGGTTTGCATAACTTACCAATTCGGGAAGATTTTACACCATTCGTTGATTCAGATATCCCTTATGAAGTTTTTTACGAAATTTCATCCGAACCATTTGATTTTTCTATTGGAAGAAGAAAACTAAAATGGGGAGAGGGGTCTTACTCACTTGGAATAAACGATAGAGTCCCTTACATGGACCACCTGCTTTTTTCTCTAAATTGGGATACTTCTATGGGAGATTTCGGATACGAATATCTATTAACAGCACCTGGACCCAATGCGTCAGATATAAACAAAACCTTCGTTGCAAGAAAGCTATCTTTTGAATTTTCTCCTGTTATGTTCGAAATAGGCGAAATAACTCTTTTATACAATATTACGCCAAATTTTGTTGATCTAAATCCGTTCTTAGTTTATCACAACGTTTATGAGTCAAATTCAAACGTTGCTGGATATCTTTCATCAACGATCGATTTTAAAAATTATAAATTGTATTCTGAGTTCCTTTTAGATCAGTATCAATTACCATCGGAAAGGCAAAGTAGTGCTCCCAACGCTTACGGATTCATGGTGGGAGGCAGAAAAAAAGGGCAAAAAATAGATTATGGGGCGGAGTTTTATAAGACTTCGACATGGTTGTACAATAAAGGTGAAGATAATAAAGATTTTACTTATCCTGTTTGGAAAAATCTTCTTCGTGCAGATGATAAAACTATAAACTACTTTCTTGGATTCCCATATGGACCTGACGTTGAATTGTTCAAAATCTTTTTAGAAGGAGAACATGTTGGAATAGATTATGAACATCTAGTTCAAGGTTCGGTTAATATAGACACACCCTACACTATAGAAGAATGGCAAGAGTATTCCGTTCATGGACCGGTTCCTCCAACAACTGTTGAAAACATCTTTCGAATCAATTTTAAAATTGGAAACAACCCAACTTTTTTTGCTCAAACAATTTTTCGAAACAAAGAATTATGGATGTTAGTTGGATTCGAATACACTTTCTCATCGAAAATCCCTTAATTTTAAGCCTCCACTTTTTCTAACTTTTCTATCAATTCTAAAGTTATTTCTTTCATATTTTCCACCACTAAATCTGCTTTCGATAGATCCTGATTGAGTGAGTTGGGGTTTTTAAAGCCTATACACTTCATCCCAGCAGCTTTTGCCGCTTTAACACCATTCTTTGAGTCTTCTATAACTACACATTCGCCTGGTTTAACCTTTAACAATCCAGCCGTGTATATAAAAATATCAGGTTTCGGTTTGCCACGAGCAACGTATTCTGAACTCACCACGACTTCAAAATACTTCTCAATGTCAAACATGCAAAGAACTTCTTTAATCAATCTCATTGGCGAGGAAGAGGCCAAAGCTATTTTATAATTGTTTTCTTTCAGAGTTTTAAATAACTCTATCACACCTTCTATAGGCTCTTTAGCACATTCTCTTAATAATTGCAAATTCTCTAAGTTTTGTTTTTCAAGCAATTCTTCGACACTTTGCTGTAAATCGTATTCATTTTTTAAATCTTGCCACATTTCTTGGTTACTTACGCCTATATAATTACTGTATAAACTTTTATTAATAGGAATTCCCAGTTCTTCAAAAATTCTTTTATTTGCACTATAATGGATGGGTTCACTGTCAATGATGACCCCATCCATATCAAATATAATAGCTCTTAACATTATTTCCTCCTCGCCTTCAAACAGGTTGATAATTAACATGATTCACAACATCTATTTTAAGAAATTCATTTATTTCTTTTTCGCCCCCAATATATTCCTTTAACTCTTCAAGATCTTTGTTCATAAGCTTTTTGAACTCTTCACCATAAATCGTTTCTTTTTTAAAAATATAAGAAGCTAGAAGATCAAGTCTTTCCTTATTTTGTTTGAGCAATTCAACCGCTTTGTCATACATAGAGTTAATTATTTTCTTGACTTCAACATCAAGTTCTTTCGCGGTTTCTTCCGAATAATTCTTTTGTTTTGTCAATTCACTCCCCAAAAATATTTCTTCCTCTTCTCCTTCCCAATACACCGGACCCATTTTTTTGGACATTCCTAACCTATAAATCATGGATTTTGCGTAGTCTGTAGCTTTCCTTAAGTCATCTTTGGCTCCTGTAGTAGCAAAATTAAAAACTAATTTCTCACTTGCTCTTCCTCCAAGTGCTACAACGATTCTATCAAGTATTTCAGATTTTTTAATTAGATATTTGTCTTTTTCAGGAATTTGTAAAGTAGAACCTAACGAACCTGCACCCCTTGGAATAATAGTAATCTTGTAAACAGGGTCGGTATTAGGCAATAAATATGCCAAAATAGCATGCCCAAGTTCATGATATGAGAGAATCTTCTTTTCCTTATCAGATATTATTCTATACTTTTTGGATGGACCAGTTAACACTCTATCAATAGCCTCTTCAAAGTCACTCATTTCGATTTGACTTTTTTTCTTTCTTGAGGCTATTAAAGCCGCTTCGTTAACTAAATTTTCTAAATCTGCTCCGACGAATCCCGGTGTCCTTTTGGCTAACAATTTTAAATCAACATCGGGGGCAATCTTCTTTTTACGTGTATGTATCTTTAAAATTTCTTCTCTTCCTTTTACGTCTGGAGGGGGCACCATTATTTTTTTATCAAACCTACCAGGTCTAAGTAATGCTTTATCAAGAACATCAGGTCTATTGGTAGCAGCCATTACAACAACTCCTGTCGAAGTGTCAAAACCATCGAGTTCCACTAACAAGGCGTTGAGAGTTTGTTCTCTCTCATCGTTACCACCACCAAGACCAGCTCCTCTTTGTCTACCTACTGCATCTAATTCATCTATAAATATTATTGCAGGAGCATTTTCTTTAGCTGTCTTAAAAAGATCTCTAACTCGCGATGCACCAACCCCTACAAAAAGTTCCACAAAATCTGAACCACTGGCATAATAAAAAGGTACATCTGCCTCACCAGCTATAGCCCTTGCCGTCAAAGTTTTACCTGTTCCAGGAGGTCCTACCAATAAAGTCCCTTTAGGCATTCTTGCACCCAATTCTTGAAATTCTTGAGGGTTCTTCAAAAATTTTACAATGTCTTCTACTTCCTCTAAAACTTCATCGATTCCTGCTACATCTTTAAAAGTAACTTTTTCACCGATGGGTTCATACTTTTTTGCCTTACTCTTTCCAAAGTTCATGCTGCTTTTAGCACCTGACGTAGCTGAGCGATATAACCAAAAAAAGAAAAGCACCATTATTACTATGGGAATTATGTTTATTAATAACGCAAACCACCACTTTGATCCAATACTTTCGACGTACTCTATCTTTATACCTTTTTGAATTAAACTATTCACATATTGTTTATCGTTTACTAAAGCTGGTGAAAAAGATTCATAAGTAGTACCGTCTTTGTCAAGTATTTCCACGTTTCCATTTTGATTTATTTTTATGGAATCCACCTGGCCGTTATTGATCAAACTCAACATTTCTGAATAAGATATCATAGGGTTATTTTCCCAATTCAAAGAAATGAGAGCTCCAATAAAAATAACTGCAAATATTATATAAACCCAAATTATGTTAGAAGGCCTTACTTTCTTTTTTTCTTCTTTGGTATTTTTATTTTCTTTATCGTTTCTATTTTCTTTATCGTTTTTATTTTCAGGCATTTATTTACCTCCTCATAGATGTTAACCTATACACATTTAATCCAAAATATTGTACTTTTTCAACGTATTCATTTTTTTCCAATTTTTCAAAAATCTCATTTTTATTTTCACATTTTCTTTGATCTAAAAAACTTTCAATTTCATGCTGATTCATCGGATGTCTTTTTATTATACTTAAAATAGCTTCCAAATCATCTTTTATCGAGCTGTAAAAATCTTCTTCTTCTAAAAAATCAAGGGATATGCCTCCTAAGATATTTTGAGCTAGCTCAATTTTTTCTTTTTCTGGAACTGTTACCCAATCTTCTGCTGGAGGTCTCATTGGTAAATTTATATACAATCTATCATAAATTATTCTATTAAATATTTCTTTGATTTTCCTTAAAGATTCTTCATCATCATTTAGCCCTTTTACCATCATAAATTCCATCCAGATTTTACCTTTAAAGTTTTTAGAAAAACTTATCAATCCATCCACGTACGAATCAAAAGATATACTTTTATGAGGTCTGTTTATTCTTTTAAGCGTTCTTTGATCATATGCATCCAGCGTTGGCATTACGAGATCACTTTCATTTAATTCTTCCCTTACTTTTTGTTCAGAAAGTAGAGCCCCATTTGTAATTACAGCAACAGGTTTATCAACATAAGTTTTTATTGATTTTATTAGTTCACCAATTCTAGAGTATAATAATGGTTCGCCTTCACCAACTATGGTTACAAAATCAAACGGGGATAGATCGTTCTTAACATAAACATCAAACTCTTCCAAAATATCTTGTAAATTAAAAAATTCTTGTCTTTTGTTTGTCATGTTAGTCGTTCTTCCCAGCTGACAGTATACACAAGAAAAATTACAAGTTTTTGGAGGTATTGGGCTTACTCCTAAGGATCTTCCCAATCTTCGAGAAGGTACAGGACCATATAAGTACTTAAAATTCATAAGGCGCCTCCATAATATTCTCACTTTTTTACTCATTTAAATTATATCAAAAAACACCTTTTAAATAAAAATGATAGTGAAACATACTAAAGAAAAAGAAATGAGGAAAAAAGTATCTTTTATTTCCCAATTAAACTGCTTAAATCTTGTTCTCCCTTCCCAACCATTGTATCCTCTTGCCTCCATAGCAATACTCAAATCTTCAGCCCTTCTCAGGGCAGATACCAACAAAGGAATAATTATAGATATTGCCCCTCTAATTCTTCCAGAAAATTTTCTATCATCGAAGTTTGCCCCACGACTTAATTGTGCTTTCATTATACGATCTGCTTCATTTGCAATTACAGGGATGAATCTGATAGCTATCGTCATTACCATCGATATTTCATGAGCAAATCTTTTGGGTACAAAAAACCATCTCAAGACATCCTCAAGAGCATGAGCTAAAGAGGTAGGAGAAGTAGTTAACGTGAGAACAGAAGATAACAAAACCGCAAATAATATTCTGAAGGTAATTATAGCGGCATTAAATAGACCGGTATCTGTTATTCTGATAAACCCGATTTTAAAAAGTGTGTTCCCTCCTATTGTGAATAACTGAATTACAAAAGCAAAGATAACTATAAACCATATTGATTTTAAGGATTTCATATAATACTTCAAGCTTAGTTTAGATAACAACATCAAAACCAAAGTATACGAAGACATAATCAAAACATCATAAAAACTGTTTATAGAAAAAGCAAATCCTGCCAAAACGAACAACCCTAAAAGCTTCCCCCTTGGGTCCAGTGAATGCATCAATGAGTCTAATTCAACGTATCTTCCCAAGGCAACATTATCCAAAAGCATTTAAATACTCCTTTTATCAATTATTTTTCTGATTCCTGGCATTCAATATTTTAACATAATTCAAGAATTATTATATTATTTGTGAGAAAAGATTGTGTGGTTTTTTTAAAATGTTAATAAACAGAATGACTGATTTTTATTAAATTTTGATTAAGTGTTTTGAGGAAAAGATAGTATAATTAAAGATGGTATAATTATTATAATATGCAACGATCCCATAAGGAGCGTCAAATGAAACAATTCTTAGCAAATAGAAATCTGAAGTATCTATTTATACTTTCTTTAATTTTAATAATATGTATAATAATTGTTTTTTTAGTTTTTAAATCCCCAAACTACAAAAAGCAAATCATTTTTTTTGAAGAGTACTTAAAAAATAACTATGCTTTGGACAAAACAACAATAAAAGAATTCGTCAAAGTTTTTGAAATATTATATAAAGAATTTCCCTATGTAACTGAATATGTTTATCCGATCGAATTACTAGCAATTGGAATAGTAGAAACGAATTTTGAAAACGTAAAAGGAGATAATGGGGAAAGTTTGGGATATTTTCAGATACAAGCTCCTACTTATTGGTATTTAAAACATAATTATCCTGAATTTTATCAAAGAATTAATTTCTTTGAATCTTGGTATTGGGATATCATAAAAGAAAGACCTGATGTGCAATTAATGACTTCTATCTTATACTTATACGATATCAAATTACGTTACGGAGAAGAAGATGCCTATAGTATTTACAACGGTGGTTCAGAAGCATATCAAGATAAAATATTATTAAGACTTAGTATTTTAGAAAATGAATTAAAAAAATTTAACAGGAGGTAAACATGCAGATATCGGAGCCGCTTTTTTCAAAACCAATTTTTAGTGAGAAAATTTGGGGAAGTAGCGAGTTGAATAGAATTTTCAACTATGAAAAAAATCAACCAATAGGTGAAGTCTGGTTATATTCCCCTCTAGATGAATACGAAACTGTCCTGTATGGGAAAAATAGCCAAAGAGAATATGGGAAAGCCAGTGAACTTTTCCCAAAATTTCCTTTGTTGTTAAAATTAATTGCTACCTCATCCTGGCTTTCCATACAATTACACCCAGATGATACAATGGCAAAACAATTAGAAAATGAACCATGGGGGAAATCAGAAGCATGGTACTTTCTTAAAGATAAGGGGCAAATCAAAGTTTCAAATAATAATAAATATATCCTGCAAGCTTTTGATGATAATCGATGGGATGATGTACTAGAAAGTTATGAAATGAACAAATTCGATTCCATATTCATACCTGCGGGAACCGTTCATACCTTAGGCCCTAATAGCCTTTTACTTGAAATACAGCAAAGTTCAGATTTAACTTATAGATTATACGACTGGGGAAGACCTCGAGAAATCCATGTTGATAAATCTAAAAAAGTTCTCAACAACATTCACACCAGTTATTCTATTTCAAGGAAGACCGAAGGATTGTGTACCAAATACTTTAGCTTTTCCAGATTTGCCAACCAAAATAAAAAAGGGTTTGGCGTATATGTTAACTTAAAAAGCTATGAAACAATAGTACTTCCAGAGGAAGTAAATTACAATTTTCAAGGTGAATTTGTAGAATTTAAATTAAACGAAAATGGCTGGAAATCATTTTTATAATTTCATAATCAAAAATTATAAAATTATTTAAAATTTTTACATTCCATTTCATTTTTGACTTATTTTGTCTGATATAATTGAGTAAGTAGAAAACAAAATCTTAGGAGGAATCCGAATGAATAAAACTATCAAAGAAGATGTATCAATCGTCTTATCTGGTGAAGCGGGTCAAGGGATTCAAACGATAGAAGGATTGTTAACATTTATTCTCAAAAGGGAAGGTTATTACGTATTTGCCACAAAAGAGTACATGTCTAGGATTAGAGGTGGAAGTAATTCAACTGAAATAAGGGTAAGCTCTAAACCTGTAAAAAGTTACGTCGACAAAATAGATATACTCATACCTCTTACAAAAAGTTCTGTTGAACATCTTGGAGACAGAGTGACTGAAGATACTCTGATCATAGCTGACAACGATTCTTTGAATTTAAAAAACAAAAATCTTTTCAACGTCCCCATCCTCTCTATCGCAAAAGAAATAGGTAATGAAATATATGCAAATATAGTTGCTGTTGGTGTAATTTTGGGTCTTTTCAAAACAAACATAAAGACTATAGAAGAGTATCTAAAAGAAAGATTTGGAGATAAGGGAGAAAAAATTGTTTCAGATAACTTAAAAGCCGCTTCTGAAGGTTACAAATTAGGAAAAGACTTTTCTGAAAGTGGAGAGATAAAAATAGAGATCTCTGCAAATGAAAATTTAAAAGACGATCTATTAATTAGCGGAACCGACGCGGTATCTCTAGGAGCGTTAGCTGGCAATTGTGATTCGATTTTTTCATATCCAATGACACCTGGATCGGGAGTTCTAGTTGATTTAGCCAATTTTTCAAAAAATTTCGATATTTTAGTCGAACAAGCCGAAGATGAAATAGCCGCAATCAATATGGCAATAGGTGGATGGTACGCAGGAGCAAGATCAATGGTGACTACTTCTGACGGAGGATTTGCTTTAATGGAAGAAGGACTTTCTCTAGCTGGGATGATCGAATCCCCGTTAGTAATTCACTTAGCCCAAAGGCCTGCCCCCGCAACAGGTTTACCGACAAGAACCGCTCAGGAAGGCTTGAATCTTGTTATACACGCTGGACATGGCGAATTCCCAAGGTTGGTTTTCTCTCCTGGGAGCCTTGAACAAGCTTTCTATTTAACTCAAAAGGCTTTTAATATTGCGGATAAATATCAAATCCCCGTATTCATTTTGACAGATCAATTTTTTGTTGATTCATATTATAACGTTGAAAAGTTGGACCTTTCCAAAATTGAAAATAAAAAATATTTTGTAGAAACTACTGAAGATTATAAAAGATATGATCTTTCGAAAGCAAAAAACGGAGTTTCACCAAGAGGTATACCTAACTATGGTAAGGGATTAGTTGTTGTAGATAGTGATGAACATGACGAGAAAGGTCATATAACGGAAGATTTGGATATCCGAGTTAAAATGGTGGAAAAAAGACTCAAAAAATTTGAGGCTTTAAAGGAAGACTTTATTTCTCCCGAATTCTATGGAAATGATAACTACAAATATCTCGTCGTATGTTGGGGTTCAAATTATAATGTCGTCAAAGAAGCTCTAGAAAATATAAATAACAAGGATCTTGCTATGCTTCACTTTAGCCAAGTTTATCCCATTCCGGAAAATGCGGTTGAATTTTTAGAGAAGGCAGAAAAAATAATCGATGTTGAAAATAATGCCACAGGTCAATTTGCAAAGTTAATAAGATCAGAAACTGGCACAAAAATAGATAGTAAGATATTAAAATTCAATGGAATGCCATTTTCAGTTGAAGAGCTAACCGCTAAGATAAGGGAGGAATTACAATGATAGAAAGAAAAAATATGTTTAGTCTAGAAAATGAAAAAGAATTAGACATTGCTTGGTGCCCAGGCTGTGGAAATTTTGGAATACTGAATATATTAAAAAAGGCTCTGGAAGAAATGGAAGAAATAACTCCCAACAATTTTGTACTCGTTTCAGGAATAGGACAAGCAGCAAAAATCCCTCATTATTTTAAAAACAACGCTTTTAATGGTCTTCATGGTAGGACTTTACCCGTTGCCTTTGCCATAAAAGCGACTAATCCAGATTTATACGTAGTAGCTGAAAGTGGAGATGGAGACATGTACGGTGAAGGCGGCAACCACTTTATCCACAATATGAGAAGAAACATTAACATAACAAACATAGTTCATGATAATAGGGTTTATGGACTAACGAAAGGCCAGGCTTCTCCTACTTCACAACAGGGAATGGTCACCCCTGTTCAAGTAAACGGAGTAATACTTAACCCCTTCAATCCTATTGCCGTTGCTATAGCCAATGGAGCCACATTTGTGGCACGGGCTTTTGTGGGAGATATGCAAAACACGAAAGAAATTATTAAAAAAGCTATTAGACATAATGGCTATGCTCTAATTGATTTGTTCCAACCATGTGTGACATTCAATAAAATAAACACTTACGCCTGGTTTAATGAACATACTTACAAATTAGGGGAAGATTACGATCCATCAGATAAAATGCAAGCTCTACAAATAGCTTTCCAAGAGGACAAAATTCCTTTAGGTATAATATATGAAGAAAAGGGAAAACCAACTTTTGAAGAACAATTGACTATTTATAAGCAAAACAAAGATCCACTTTTTAAAAGAAGCATAGATTTAAACAAATTAGAAAGTTTCATAAACTCAATGAGATAAGAGGTGATACCATGGCATTGAAAGTTGGAGACGCGGCTCCCAATTTTAAATTGAAAGATCAAAATGGTGATGAAATTTCTTTATCTGGCTTTAAAGGAAAAAAGGTTCTGCTTTCCTTCCACCCTCTAGCTTGGACTGGGGTTTGCGAAACACAGATGAAAAACTTGGATTTAAAATACGACGAATTAGAAAAACTCAACGTTGTACCTTTAGGAATCAGTGTTGATTCATCACCTTCAAAAAAAGCATGGGCTCAAAATATGAAAATCAACAAACTTAAACTTTTGTCAGATTTTTGGCCCCATGGAGAAGTTGCTAGAAAATATGGTATATTCGATGAAGAAAACGGTTTTTCCAAAAGAGCGAATTTTTTAATCGACGAAGAAGGAAAAATTGAATTTGTAAAAGTTTACGAATTAAGAGATCAACCAGATTTAAATGAAATTATGAATTCTATCAAAAGATGAAAGAAATTTAAATAGGCTTCGACAAAAAGTTCGAAGCCTAATTTATTATAATGGAGTTAAAAATTATGCAGAAAATTGCTTTCATCCTTTTAATTTCGATAATTTTCTTCACCAATTTATTTAGTCAATCGATAAATATGCCAGAATTTCCAAAAGGGACTTTAACTATTTCACAAGAGGGAAGTATTTTAACAATCCCTATTGAAATTGCTAATACGAACGAATTAAGAGAATTCGGTTTGATGTACAAAGAAGATATTCCGGAAGATTATGGAATGCTTTTTGTATTTCCAACCCCTGGAATAAGAGGCTTTTGGATGAAAAACACCTTTGTTGAACTCGACATCGCTTTTATAGATAGCAGTGGAACAATATTAGATATACAAAACATGAAACCTTGTGAAGAATCAACCTGCCCTATTTACATAATTTACAAACCTTTCAAGTTTGCTTTAGAAGTAAAAGCAGGTTTCTTTGATCGATACGGATTCATTGAAGGAGCAAAAATTGAATGGTCAATCAAGGAATTTTAAAACCATTGACATTGTATTTAAATGAGGATATAATTATAAGGCTGAACTACTTGGTTGATTTTGAAGGTTTAGAACCAGAAATTGTCGCCAGAAAGTATCTAAAAGGTTTGAACCTTATTGAATAAATAGTTAAATAGTTTACAATAACTTGTGGAGGCGTGCACCGAATTGGCTAAGGGGCCGGTCTCGAAAACCGGTGGGGTTTATCCCCTTGTGGGTTCGAGTCCCACCGCCTCCGCCAATTTTTATATGAGGAGGGAAGTAAAAGATGCCCATTCTATCTGAAATTAATAAATACTTACAAAGCAAAATTTCACAGGGAAAAGACGATTATGCAATACCAAAAAGATGGATGCCACCTAATTATACTGGTAAAGTTAAACTAGCAGGGAGAAAGTTTTTTGTTAATCCCTATGAGTTTATATCCAACATAATCGATAATCTATTAAAAAATTCTGTAAAAGACGTTGATTACAGCAAGCCTCTTTCTTTCATTAAAAATATTAAAGAACCGGATTGGATCAAAACGAGTATACTTTATTCAGCTCATGTACGAGCTACGGCTGCATATGTTCATGATCAAACCACTTTATTCGTTCCGATAGACGAAAAAGGTTACACTGAATCAGGTACTTTCCTAAAAATGTTGATGTTAATACCCTATTTTGCTATTTATAACGTCGATAGTATATATTTACTTCCAATAACTCAAGCCAGCAACAAATTTAAAAAAGGTGAAGTAGGTTCACCATACGCAGTTAAGAATTTCTTCTCTGTAGAAAAAGATTATCACGATACTCTTTTGGGAAATGAATTTACCCCTAATCAAGAATTCGGAGCTTTTGTTGAAGCAGCTCATATGGCTGGAATGAGGGTATTGTTAGACTTTGTACCAAGAACAGGATCCAGGGACAACGATCTTATTTTAGAACATCCCGATTGGTTCTATTGGATAGATATAGACGAAATGAACGGTTTTGCTCCTCCTAAAGTTAAAGACTTAGGATTTGCTCAACCAAGCAAAGAAAATTTAAAAATTGTATACAATGACGAACAAGTCAAAAATCATCTTAAAAAATTTAGATGGGATCCAAAAACTCAGAACCCACAAAAATGGGAGAATTTTATAAAAAGAAATAAAAACAACCCGGATTTTTTGGATGAGATAGCAAAAGAGTTTAAAGTAATAACCGTTCCAGGATTTTCAGATTGGATAAATGATCCCCAACCGGCATGGGAAGATGTCACTTTCTTAAGGCTTTATCTTTCTCATCCAGAAGAAGCTCTAAAATATATAGATGGGGCAAGTCAACCTCCTTATGTACTCTTTGACGTGGTTAAATCGAGTCTGTTCCCAGGGAAAGAAAAGAATACCGAACTTTGGAACTTAATAGCAAATATTATCCCATTCTATCAAAAAAATTTCGGTATAGATGGTGCTAGATTGGACATGGGTCACGCTCTACCTGATGAACTTGAACATGAAATTATAAAAAGGGCGAAAGAATACGACCCTGCCTTTGTAATAATAGCTGAAGAATTGAGTATGGACAATCATATAAAAGCTAAAAAAAGTGGCTATGATGGAATTTTGGGAAATTCATGGTGGGCTGAGCCAAGAATAAAAGAAGGCTGGTTCAAAAAATTCATTTCAGAAATAGCACCAAAAATATCTTTACCTACATTTGCTACGGCAGAGACACCAGATACCCCAAGAGCGGTTACAAGAGAAGGTAAAGAAACTTTCTCAAAATTAACAGCGGTGGTAAATACTTTCATGCCAAACGGAATAACATTCATAAACTCTGGATATGAGCTTTTTGAACCTCAACCTATGAACACAGGCCTAGATGTAGAAGATCCTGTGGAAGAAAGATTTAAAAATTTACCTTCAACAGATCAATTTTATGGCAAACTCGCATTCTTTGATTGGTATGTATTGCACTGGGATACAGACCATCATATGGTGAAATTACTTTCCTTACTAGGCACACTAAAAGAGGAAGTCAAAGATCTTTTGAAAAATCCTAACAATTACCATTTTATTGATTTTTCTGATGATGCAAGTGCAATGTTTTGGTGGAACGGAGAAAAAGGAGTTGTAATAGCTATCAATACCAACTTTAAAAATCCTTATTTCTTCGATATAGACCTTGGATATTATACCTGGAAAAGTGATCATAACATACAAACAAAATTGGAAAATTACAGAAGAGGAGAAAGCTCTTGGAACGTTCAGGATGCACATTTAAGAGTAACAATCAATCCGGGAGAAGCTAGAGTATTTTTTATACATTAAAAAGGGCTTTTAGCCCTTTTTTATTTTAATTTTGGAAAGTTAAACTTGTCGACTTCTTGCTTTTTTATAAATTTTCTAAACTTTTTCTTTGCTTCCTTCATCAGCTCATCTTGAACTATAAACAATTTTGACTTTTTCTCCGTTGGTCTTTTATACTCTCCATTCGGTTGTAACTCTCTTGCTTTGAAATTATCTTTTAGATAAAGGTTCAATACATATATCAATCGCTGCTTTAAATCTTCCTGCTCTATTGGTATCAAAGATTCAACTCTCCTATCCAGATTTCGAGGCATTAGATCGGCACTTGATATAAATAATTTAGGTAATCCATTATTTTCAAAATAATATATTCTACTATGTTCTAAATACCTCCCCACTATACTTCTAACCGTTATACCTTCACTAACACCTTTTATTCCTACTTTTAAAGCACATATCCCTCTAACGATCAAGTTAACCTTTACACCGGCCATGGATGCCTTATATAAAGCTTTTATTATAGATACATCTAGCAAGGAATTAACTTTTATTATTATTCTCCCTTTTCCACCTTTTTTAACTGCATCTATTTCATTATCAATCCATCGTAAAAAAGTTTCCCTCAAACTTGTAGGGGCAACTCCTAATTTTTTCCATGTTGGAGGTTTTGAATAACCCGTTAAGATGTTGAACAGTGCTGATACATCTTGAGCATAACTTTCCTTACAAGTAAAAAAATCTATATCTTCATATAATTTTGCAGTTATGTAATTGTAATTCCCTGTACTCATATGAACGTATCTCCTGATCCCACTTTCTTCTCTTCTAACAATCAACAATAGTTTTGCATGTACTTTTAATCCGACAAGCCCATAAACAACGTGGCAACCCGCTTTTTCCAACTCCTTAGCCCATTGGATATTATTTTCTTCATCAAATCTGGCTTTGACTTCTACCACAACGGTAACTTGCTTGCCGTTCTCTGCTGCTTTAATAAGATAATCTATGATTGGAGATGTTTTCCCAACTCGGTACAAAGTTTGTTTGATTGCCAACACTTGAGGATCTTCTGCCGCCTGCCTTAAAAAATCTATCACATGCTCAAAAGACTCATAAGGGCGGTGTAAAAGAACATCTTTTTCCCTAAGTACCTTAAAGATATCCTCCTTGCCATAAAAGCTTGGGGAAGGTTGGGGAGAATAATACTCAAATTTTAAATGCTCATACCCTTCTAAATTAGCAATTTCCATAAGAGAACTCAAATCTAAAAGATTGGAAATCTCATAAATATTATCACTTCTTAAATTTAGTGCATTTACAAGGAAATTCCTCAGGTTCTTTCCCATATTTTTGGATATTTCTAATTTGACAGGAAAACCTGTTTTTCTTTCTTTAAGTGAACTTTCTATCTCAATTAACAAATCTCTGGCATCATCTTCGTCAATAGAAAGGTCTCCATCACGTGTGATTCTAAACTCAGAAATCTCAATTACTTTGTATCCGCTAAAAAATAAATCAGAATGCATTTTTAAAAGATCTTCAGTTAAAAATAAACATGTGCCATCCGTGCAGGGAATATTTATAAATCTTGGAAAAATCGTTGGTAAGGGTATAAAAGCATATAACCTTTCCTCTTTTTCATCTTCTAACTCCACAACTAGATTTATGCCGCTACCAGGTAATATCGGAAATGGTCTACTTTGATCGACAGCCATGGGAGTTACTACGGGAAAAACCGTCGTTTGAAAATAATTATCTAAAAACTCCTTTTTTTCTTCATCAATCTCATTAACTTTGAGAACTTTGATGTTCTCCTTTCCTAAAGAAGGTAGTAGCTCACTTTCTAAACATTTATATTGCATTTCCACCATTTCATGTGTTTTTTGTGAGATCTTCATCAATTGATCTCTAGGTGTTAAGCCAGAAATATCCATTCCACCGAAACCAGCTTGAAGTTGTTCTTCCAAGCCAGCTACCCTTATCATGAAAAACTCTTCAAGATTGGATGAGGTTATGGAAAGAAATTTGACTCTTTCTAAAAGAGGGTTTGTTGTATCATAGGCTTCCTCTAATACTCTAAAATTAAAGTCCAACCAACTTAGCTCTCTATTATTATAATATTTGTAATCGTTCAAATCTATTTTCTTTTCTTTTCTTCTGTTGCTACTAGTTTTTGCCATAAATCTCATCCCTTTATAATTTTTTCAATAACTCTGGAAGTATTCCAAAAACTTCCAAAAAGAAATTATCCTTCCTTTTCAATGCCCACTCTTCTAACAAAGTTTCCTTTGGTGTATGAGTAGTTATAATCAGATGATTACCCTCTAAATTAACTTCAATATCTCCCAATTTGCTCTCATGAGCGACATCTAAGGCATCTGCAAGCCTCAATATGGCAAGCATCTTTGTTATCAAAATCTTATCCGGTATGTTTTCCAATTGTGATGAATAATCATCAATCTCCAAATCTTGAGCACTGTGGAAGTAAGCGATCCTTGATACAATGTCTAACTCTCTAGAAGTTAAACCTATGATCTCTGAGCCTTTAATTATGTTATACGAATGCAAATAATGTTTTTTAATATTTACATATTTTCCAATATCGTGTAAAATAGCAGCCACTTGCAAAAGGAGTCTATGTCTTTTGCTTAACTGATGAATCGGTTCTAAAACATCAAATAATTTTATCGCATATTTTTCTACCGTTTGACTGTGAGTCTCCTCATAGAAATATCTTTTACCTATATTTCTAGAAGAGATAATTGTACTCTTTTCCAATAAATTAAAAAATCTTCTATATTTTCTGCTCAACAACCGTTGAAATAACAAGCTCCTACTTAAATTAACCTTCGGAAAAACTAAAATATTTTCAGCTCCCGATACTTCTAAAAGTAATCGATAAAAAGCTAAAGCTGATAACAACGAATTCGCTTTACTTTCAGAAATATCGTATTCTCTAGATAATTCGGTGGCATTCTTTGATTTCAAATTCTGAAAAAGTTTATCGAACTCCTCTTGGGGAATGTTTAATACTTCTTCTTCATTTTTTCCCAAAAGTCCAGCTAAAAACTCAATTTCATTGCCACAAGTTACAAAGGTTTTGATCTTTTTATTAATAAGCCAAACATTTATAGGCTGATAAAATGTGTTTAAATACTCTCTGATTAAATTACTATAGTGTAATGTGTTTTCTTCCAAATCTCTGAGCATCTCTGAAACTTTAACAGAACCTATTTTTATATTTTGAGAACTATCAATCAAACCCTTAGAATACGTTGCTAAACCCATGCTTCCCGTTCCTATGTAAACAAATAAAACATCATCCCTTTTGTACTTTTTATATTTTTCAAAGTTCCTTATCAATTCCATGTAGATATGTGATTTCTCTTCGTAATCATCTAAAACGTCGATAGTAAAACCTGTTCTTGTTTCGATCTGATCCAAAATAAAATCTAAATTTTCTGCTTCTCTCAAAGCGGTGGTACCTACTACTTTCAATTTATTAGCTCCATATTCCTCTGCAACCCTTTTGAATCCTAAAAGTTTTTGACTTAGGATCTCTACTTTTTCAAAAGATATCCTTCCTGTTGTGAAGGTATCTCTTCCTAAGAATAAGGGATAATCCAAACTTTCTATTATATCGATATCATCTTGATCGTTCTGAGCAATATCAAAAGATATATTTTCTGTTCCTATGTTTATAACACCTGCGACCATTGTTATACACCTACTTTTTCTTTAACAAGTGAAAAAGCCCCATACAAGCATGCATCATCCAGCAATTGAGATAATTTAAACTCACAACACTCAAAGATATGAGGTATAGAGTACTGCTTGGCTGTTTCAACTACTATAGGCATCAATTGTTCCCCTAATGCCTCCATTACTCCCCCTCCTAAAACGATAACTTCAGGATTTAGTAAATTAATAATGGAACCGGCATTTATTCCTATATATCTTGCGGCATCATTCAATATCCCTCTAACAAGATCGTCCCCTTGATCATAAGCAGCTTTCAAAGTAGAACTTTTCACTATGCCTTTCAAATCACTGATTTTTATTAAGGTTTTCTCGCCTCTCTCTTTTTTTCTAACTATTTCTCTTTGGATAGCTACTTTAGAAGACAAACTTTCCAAACAACCACGAAGATTACAACCACAAAGAGGGCCTTCAGGGTACACATTCATGTGCCCAATCTCAGCAGCGAAATTGAACGAACCTTTATATAATGATTCATTCAATATTAAACCGCCACCTATTCCTGTTCCTACAAAATAACCTACGGCGTTTTTTACTCCTTTAGCGGCACCAAACTTCCATTCCCCATACATACTCGCATTAGCATCGTTTTCTATAATAGTTTTGATATTGTATTCCTTCTCAACAAAATTGACTAAATTAAATTCATTCAAAGGCATGTTAGGAGTAAAGGTAATTTTTCCATCTTTTATAACTCCTGGTACACCTATTCCTATCCCTTTTACATCTTTATTCTCCTTCAGTAAAGAATCCAAAACTTTCTTCAATTGTTCGACAACTTTTTCTTTGCCTTTTGAACTTTTGGAACTCTTTTTCTCTGACTTCAATTTGTTACCTTTCTCATCAAATAAGGCGCCAAGTATTTTGGTTCCCCCTATATCTACCCCTATCCAATTGCTCATTTTTTCACCCCTCTTTATAAGATTTAAATTTAAGCCTTTTCGCTACAAATATTGTCGTATAACTTTTCAAAAATCTCACTCACCCCAACATCTATCTTCCCTTGTAATTGGTTTATTTCTTTATCAATTTCTTTTAATAAAGCTTTAATATTATCTTCTTGAAATTTTTTTACCAACTTTTTCTTTAAAATAATCAAATCATGATGAGTCCCCAAAATATCTTGAATCTGCTTAAACATGTCTTCTTCAAGTAAAGTTTCACCTTTCAATGCTCCCAATATCTCTGTTTTATAACGCAAGTCTTTAATCTTTATCCTTATTTTATGAAGCTTTTTATCGTCGCTTCTATCAGTATTTTTAAAGTCTTCATGAACTTCTTTAAATTCTTTTTTATAAAGATTATCAAAATAAGGATCATTTATCTGAAAATTTTGTACAAAATCAAACACCAAGAAACTTAAACAACTTTCTAGTAGATGGTCTAACTCCAAAATTTTTAAAGAACTTAAATAACTTTTCAACTTCTCTTTCTCTTTACTGTATCTTTTCTTGAAATAATCTATTATTTCATTATTTTGCTCTTCAATTTTCATAAGAAATTCTAAGTGAACTTGATAATCTCTTGGTTTATTGCTTTTTTTTAATATCTTATTTGCTTTTTTCTTAGCTTTCTTAGAGCTTTCACGTTTTGAAAATCCTTCCAAAAAATCTATACTTGCTTCTATCCTTCTACACGATGTTCTCATGTCGTGAACACTATCTTCCCCCTTTTCATCAAAAACATAAGAAATGTTTTTTAGAAGACGGTTTTTCATTTTTTCAAAATATTCGATGTACCCTTTTAAAAATATCCATGGATTGGCTGAAATATCGTTTAAGAGCTTAGTGACTTCGGATCTACCATCCATTTTAATTTTCCTTTTCCAGATAAAATATCATCGAATGATTCTCCTTCAATACAAATTACTCCCGCTTTTCTCAAATGCAAATCATCACCAGTTAATTTCTTTGCAAGTTCGTCAAAAATTGGATTGTGTCCAAATATCATTACATTGTTATACCCTTTCGTAATATTTGAGATTTTTTCAATTATCTCTTCTACTTCTCCAGCATACAGTAATTCTTCTTCTATTACCTTTGGCTTTGATTTAAAAGACTTTGCAAAGATTTCTGCGGTTTCTTTCGCTCTTAAAGCAGGAGAGGTAATCAAAAGATCAACCTTATTTAAAATTTTAGCCATATATTCTGCAACTTCTCTAGAATCGTTTTTACCAACTTTTGTCAACTTTCTTTCAAAATCATCAATTTCCGGAGATCTTTTTTCTGCTTTGGCGTGCCTAACTAATATTAGGTTTTTCATATGTTAAAACATTCCTCCTTCTATGAACGTTTTTAAAAAGAATTCACATAATCTCTTAAAGCTGATCCGATTCTTTCTAGCAGGGAATCCATATCACGAGTTTTGTTCAATCTTTTCAGAGTGTTCCAAAAAATATATATTCCCGTTAAACTTCCTATAAAGTTTCCAATAAAATCCGTCATTGTATCAAAAAGGCTATCTTCTTGAGCTAATCTGTATCCAGGATAATCTCTAAAGATTAGATCCGAAGTAAACTCTCCTACTTCCCAAAACACGCCCAATGTCATAACAATAGAGAGGGTAACAACAAATATTTTTAAAAAGAAAAAAGGCATTTTCATCTTAGTCCAGATTAGTTCAGAACCCATCACCAACGGATATATAAGAAATGAAAGCCAAATACCTCCTGTAAAATGAAGAATAAAATCGTAAATTTCAAAATAATCGTAAAATTGATACCACATACCAAATACACTATGTAAAGAAATTTGAATTATTGTTACTGTACGTATTTCTTCAAGAATCGTAGACTTTGTCACCCATTCAAAAATCCAAGTTAAATAAACTCCAAAGGCACTTAAGAGGTATCCTAAAAAATGCGGTAAGTTAAAATCCCAAATGCTTCCTATAATAGGGATAAATACAACAAAAGAAAAAAACAAGTTAATAGTTCTTAAAACAGAATAACCCGTTGAACTTGAAGTAAACATGGTTTCTTTCACTAAAGGATCTCTTACCAAAAAATGATGGATTTTGTCAAATTCTATTTTTGCTTTTTTCAATGTTTTCGAAAATTTGGGTGTAATTGGTATCACCTCATTTGAGTTTTTTACATATTCTATATTTCATTTCAATTATACCATTTAGATACAAAAACAAAAAAAAGCAGCGAACTAATTCGCTGCCATGAGGGGATGATACGACTATGGTGGCTCCGGGTGAGGGATTCGAACCCCCAACCTAGTGGTTAACAGCCACCCGCTCTACCGTTGAGCTAACCCGGAAAAAATAAAAAACTTTCAAAATCCAAAAATGATTATATCATCAAAATGGTGTTTTGTCAACATTTTTATTTTTATCTACGGGGGCTACTTCACCAAGGGTAACAAACCTTTTGGCTCCAGTAATTTGAGGTACATTATTTTTTCTCCCTTTGTAAGTTTGATAAGCTAATACTGCAAACGCTACCGCTTCTTTAGCATCACTTGAAAAACCTAACTCTTCCATCACCACCACGGTAACTTTTTCGCCTATCATCTTTTTTGCATAATATATTATCATCGATACCAAAGTAGGATTATAACTTCCACCACCAGAGATTATAACTTGGTCTATGTTAATACCTATAAATCTTAAGTAAGCATAGACAATCGATTTAGCGGTAAAAGCTGTTACGGTTGCAACAATATCTTCGTCGTCTAATTTCATGCTTTTTCCTTTGTTTATTATCTCTTTTGCGTACTTTAACCCAAAAACTTCTCTTCCTGTGGTTTTAGGGGGCTCTTTTTTTATAAAAGGATGAGCCATTAAATCAGCTAAAAGAGTCTCAGAAATCTTACCCTTTTCGCTAATTTTCCCATCTTTGTCATAACTTTGTTCTCCGTTGGTTAGAATTTGAACTACGCCATCTATAAGCATGTTCCCTGGGCCTGTGTCCGTACCTTTTATATCTTCCAACTTAGATTTTTTTGGTATATAGGTGAAGTTTCCTATTCCTCCAATATTTTGCATAACCCTGTTGTAATCATCACTTTTGAACAAAATATAATCAACATATGGTACAAGTGGTGCCCCTTGACCACCCGCTGCAATATCTCTCGCCCTAAAGTTGCTAACGGTGGTAACTTGAGTTCTTTCTGCTATTACACTAGCTTCACCTATTTGAAGCGTGGAAATAAAATCATCACTCACATAATGGTATATAGTTTGGCCATGGGAACCTATTAAATTCACATCTTGCATATTCAAGTTTTTTGATTCAACAGCTTCTTTGGCGGCTTGAGCAAACAATTCTCCAAGCTCGAAATTCAATCTACAGATTTTATCCACGCTACCAGTTACAGGGTCAGAACATTCTAAAATTTTTTCTCTCATTTTTTTACTATATGGTGTGTTTATAAAATTAACAACTTTAACATTTAATTTTTGTTCGTCCTGTTCTGATATTTCAACTAGTGCAGCATCTATACCATCCACTGATGTCCCTGACATTAAACCTATCACCAACATAATATCTTCTCCTTTTACTTCTAAAGTGTTCATTTATTAATGATCTTTTCGAAAAATTATATTATTTATCTTATTTCTTATTACGTTCAATTCAGGCTTTTTTAAGAATCTATCGTAATATACAGAATTGGTCAAAAATATTGAAAATAACCCATCCTTTCCAATCCAAATGGATGTGCCCGTATAGCCATTGTGACCGAATCCTGTACTATCAAGTGAGTATTGACATCCTGCAACAGGTGGAGCCATCCAAGCTATATGGGTAGTATTTTCCCCTCTTTTTACCAGAGTAGTGGTAAAAAGATCTAAAGTGTCTTTTGAAACTATTTCTCCACTTAACAAACTAATTATGAAAATCCTTAAATCACTTGCATTAGAAAACAAACCTGCGTTACCACTCACTCCACCTAAATAGTAGGCGAGTTCATCCTCGACCACACCCTTTAACCTTTTACCTTCTCGGATAGATGTGGATACAGCTTTATCTTTATTCTTTGGATTGAAACAAGTGTTTCCCATTCCTATTTCGTTAAAAATATCTTTAACATACTCTTTGAAATGCTTTTGAGTAACTTCTTCAACGATTTTCATAAGCGTGATAAAATTTAAACAAGAATATTCATAACACTTGTAGACGTTTTCTTGGGGTTGAATATTGATTATGTGCTTAAGCAACTCTTCTCCTCGATACTTTTGCCATAGGTTTGAATAAGCCTGCATTCCAGAAGTATGAGTTAATAATTCGAAGATTGTAACCTCGCTTTTTGGTCTACTTACCTCTATGAATTTGCCAATTTTATCTTCCAATTTTATTTGTTTTTCATCTATTAGTCTCATAACCGCGGTTGCAGTTCCAACCACTTTGGTGACACTTGCTAAATCAAAGATATCTTCTTCAGTAAGTTTTTCGTTTTCATTTTTTCTTCCAAAAGTATTTTTATACAATATCTTTTCATTTTTACCTATTAAAATGGATGCTCCAGTGTAAACATTATTTACTTCTGATAAAACAATTTCATTTAAAGATTCAATATCTTTTTCTTTCAAATCATCACTGCCTTTCAAAATCTTTTATAAATTTTTCCAAAATACCATCACAAACAACATAAGATCCCAATTTATCTACCTCGTTTTTTATCTCAACTTTTTCCTTAGAACTAAGCAGTTTACTAGCTATTTCTGCAAGCTGGGAAAGCTTTTTTAACCATGGATGTATATCCTCATATAATTTTTCATTTTTCATGTATTTCAATTTTCTATCAAGATTGCTCAACCTCTCCAAGTACTCCTTTAGCTCTTCCCCTTTATTCAAAGGATCATTTTTGAATTCTTTTATTAGACTTTTTAACTTAATTGATGTTTCCTCAAAAATTCTTGATTTTAAAAAATTTTCACTGAATAATTTCATATCCTCAAAAAAATCTGATCCCACCAAATTAAAAATAGATTTGTTCCATGAACACCAAGGATCGTAGCCTTGTGAGTTCCAAAGATAATCTGCTATTGTCTGTTCTGCAAGCATCGATGCATATGGCTGGTTCATTGGATTTGAGATAATACCTTTTACTTTTGATATACATAAATCATTTTCTCTGTTCATTAAGGGAGCTAAGAAAAGTTCTCCTTGATCTGCATCGTTTACTGGATAATTATCCCACAAGATCAAATCATGACCGAACTGGTTTGAAATCTTATCTGCGTTTTTTCTACTTACGTTTTTTGACCATACACCTTTCCCTGTCCATATTACAGGAATTTCAGGATTTAAGTTCTCTTTCATCGTCCTTCTGTACATCGAATCTTCTTCCTGCCAGTATTCAGTTGGACAGAGGTACAAGTTAACCTCTGAATCTTTCCCCTTTAAAAATTCGTATAACTTGTTTGCTATATATGTCTGAGCTAAACCATAATTCCCTTCGAACTTTTTTTCATCTTCTTCGTAATTCAACTTTTCAGGGATATCATCGAAAAGAATAGCAAATTTTTTTACACCTTTACTTAAAATTTCATAGTATTTTTTGCACAATAAATCAAACTCTTTTTGATCACTAAATTTCATGCTAAGTCCAGGACTTACACAAAACACAAAATCGACAAAATTATCTTTTGAAACTTTTATTAGCTCATCTATTTTTTCTATTTCTTCTTCCGGATAATCCTCTCGCCATTTTTCCCTGTGATATGGATCGTCTTTTGGAGCGTACCAATAGGTATTCATTTTATTTGTTCCACAAAAATGTATCATATCCAATCTGTTTTGATGGCTCCATGGTTCTCCATAAAAACCTTCAATTATTCCTCTCATTTTAAAAGAAGGAGAATCGAATATTTCAACTACAGGCAGAAGTTTATTCTCAAAATCAACAAGTTGTCTTAGGGTTTGTAGCCCATAGAAAATACCTTTCTTTGATTTAGAAAAGATTTTAACCGTTCTATTTTCTTCTTCCACTTTCATTAAATAACTTTCTAGATCCATAATATCAATGCTTAACTCTATATCGTTACTTTTGATAAATTCATTTAAATCTTTTTCAGTAGGGGAAATAAAAGTTTCTATTTTTAAGTCAGCACTATCTGAGTCTTTTACAAAGACAAAATCTTCACTTGGGAAAAGCTTAATGAAACTTTCTTCTTCAAGATTTTTGAAAATAGAAAGCTTTGAACTTTCAAAGTGAATATTTGCTCCTTCATAGAATAACTTTTTAGGTTTTGGATTTAATCTAAGAAATAAGTTCATTAAAACTCCTCCTTTTCACTATGAAATAAATACTGTTTTTAGAAATTCTAAAACTTGTTTTAGCGCCCCTTTGCCCCACTCCCCACCCTAATTTTATTTTTGAAGTATCTAAATATAGGATAAAGTAATTACTTTATTATCAATAATTGTTTTTTTGTATTATATCATGTTTATTTTTTAAAATGTTCATTTTTTTACAAATATGATATAATTAAACAAAACTTATAAAACTAGGGGGTGTGTTTTATGAAAAAATTGCTTGTTTTAATGTGTGTTTTGATGGTTAGTTTGTTCGTTTTTTCTGAAGAAGTTATAACTTTGAATTTGATTGAAGCCTTTTCAAGCCCCTACAGAACTCCTACCTTAAATAATATAATACAAATGTTCGAGACTTTGAATCCAGGAGTAAAAATTAACGTTATCTCACCGCCATACGAAACAGCCTATCAAAAGATCAATTTAATGGTAAGTACAGAACAACCGCTTGATATTATAGAGATAGGCGATTGGGATTTAAGTGCTTTAGCTGCTATGGGGAAGTTAGAAGATCTAACGCCCTACATCGAGGCATGGCCTGAAAAAGATGACATGGTCGAAGGGGTTTTAGAAGCCGCCAGCATTTACCACGGTATACCTTATTTGTTGCCTCACGGCATTTTTGTAAAAGCACTCTTTTACAGACCAGATATTTTAGCAAAATACGGGATTGAAACCTATCCAAAAACGATGCCTGAATTGTACGAAATATCAAAGAAATTAACGGAATCGGGCAAAAATCAGTATGGTTTCGCATTTAGAGGTAAGGGTTATCCAACAGCGTTTATTGATATTGTTTTCACTTCATTCTTTGATGACATAGATCCAAACAATATGTATTTAACTAAATCTGGTGAAATTATTTTTGAAGATCCAAGGGCTGTAGAAGCGTTAAATTTCTATGTTAGTTTGTATAAAGACACAGCTCCAAAAGATTCAATAAATTGGGGATGGGATGAGCAAGTTAATTCGTTTGTTTCTGGCATAACGCCTCTATTATTTCAAGACCCTGACACTACTGGCATGCTAAACGAAATGCTTCAGCCTGGCCAATATAAAACTGCCCCAATTCCCTTAGGAACAAGCGGAAATGTTTATCCATCCTTCGGATTTGTGGGCTGGGGAATTCCTACATATTCAGAACATAAGGATTTGGCTTGGAAATTCATTAAATTCGTTGCTTCAGCTGAAATAAATGGTTATTGGAGCAAAAGTTATGGTGCTTTACCAGTATTACAATCAGTTTACACTTACGATTCGTATTTCAGCTCAGAAATTTTCGAAGGTTGGACTAAGATGTTTGACGATCCCGAACATTATCAATTTACACAGTACCCCTTGGATAATGAAAACTGGGGAAAGTGGAATGAATTCCAGGAAAAAACGATGCAGCAGGTATTGCTCGGACAACTTTCTGTAGAAAGTTGCTTGAAGCAGTGGACTGATTTTTGGAAAGATGCAGGTATATTATAAATAGGTGATTTAATTGAAGCGAAGAAAATTTATTTTTTTCTTGTTATTACCCACTTTGTTATTAATATCTTTTATTATTTTATACCCCACTGTCAGTGGGGTAATGTTATCTTTCAAAAATTACTCCCTTTACAACTTCCAGAATATTGAATGGGTAGGCTTTGAAAATTTTAAAGCCATTTTTTCTGATCCTTTTTATATAAATACTATTTGGAACACCTTGGAATGGGTTTTATTCTCCGTGTTTTTCCAATTGATCTTAGGCTTTATTTTAGCCCTTTTGATGAAAGAACCTTTTAAAGGTAGAGGTATATATGCAGGACTAGTTTTTTATCCATGGGCAATTTCTGGATTTGCAATAGGCTTAATTTGGTCATGGTTGTTAAATGGTCAATTTGGGGTTATCAACGATATATTAATAAAAATTGGAATCATTGAAGAAAACATTAGTTTTCTTTCGGACCCTTCGTTAGCAATGTTTTCTGTTATTTTAGTGAATGTCTGGTATGGTATACCTTTTTTTGCCATCATGATTTTAGCAGCCTTACAGTCTGTCCCTGATTCTCTTTACGATGCAGCGGAAATCGACGGTGCAGGTTACTTCACAAAGCTTTTTAATATCACTATACCATATATTAAACCCACTTTGATAAATACCATTTTATTGAGAACCATATGGATTATGAATTTTCCTGATATCATTTACGGGATGACACGCGGTGGGCCTGCTGGCAGCACAGAGATTTTGGCTGTAAAGATGATAAATACCGTTTTTTATGAATCCGACTACAGTAAAGCCGCAGCACATGGTGTGGTTATTATTTCAATTCTTTTCATTTATACTATCATGTACTTAAAATTAACTTCTAAACGGGAGTTTAGCTTATGAAGAAAAAAATTTTTCCTAAAGTTATACGTATAATTTTACTCTCTATGTTTTTTATTTTTGCAATTTTTCCGTTATACTGGATCATACTAACTTCGTTAAAGCCCACGCAGGAAATATATTCATTTCCAATTAAGTATTGGACAAATAATCCCACACTGTATGGATACAAAAGATTATTTGAATTCGTAAATTTTAAAAGGTATTTTGTGAACAGTATTTTCGTATCTTTAGGTGCTTCATTTGTTTCAACAATATTTGCTATGTTAAGTGGATATATACTTTCAAGAAAAGAATTCAAATGGAATTATCCTATTATATTATTTTTATTTTTTTCTCAGATGATCCCAACTTATTTAATCATGGTTCCACAATATACAATGTTTTCAAATTTAAATTTGATCAATAAACTTATAAGCTTAGTAATAATTTATAGTGGTTTTGGTGCAGCTTTTAGTACCATAATGGCTAAGGGGTTTTTTGATAGAATTCCAAAAAGCATCGAAGAAGCCGCATTAATTGACGGATGTAACGAAATCCAATCTCTATTCAAAATCACTATTCCCTTAATGTTACCCGGGCTATCAGCTATTCTCAGTTTTTCTTTTGTCAATAATTGGAATGAGCTGTTTACAGCGGTTATGTTTTTAAACACTTCCGACAAATATACTGTACCTGTAGGGCTATATTCTATTGTATCAAAGGCGGGTGTTCAGTGGAATGTGCTGGCTGCTGGAATTGTGATCGCTCTTTTACCAACAATAATAGTATTTGCTATCTCGCAAAAGTATATTATTGCAGGGCTTACACAGGGAAGCTTAAAAGATTGATAAAGATTTTTAAACAATCATTTCTTCTTTCACCAAAAAAGCCTTAGGAAAACTAAAAAAGGTTCTATCACGAAAATAGTGGGTAATTAAGCTGGAGTTAAATTAAGTTTACCAAGGGCAATAAAGATAGTGATT
>NZ_JBSVZD010000024.1:0-28491 GCF_054051725.1 Petrotoga sp. DB-2
ACTCAACAAAAAATCTCTGTAATACCTTTTTCATCATCTCTTCAGTCTATTCTATCAACCATATTTGACAAGGAGCCCCTAAAAATTTGACGTTCTTTCGAAAATATGATATAATTTTTTTGAAGTAAACCGGAGCGTAGCGCAGTTGGCAGCGCGTCAGCATGGGGTGTTGAAGGTCGCTGGTTCAAATCCAGTCGCTCCGACCAAGAATACGGGGTTGTTCCCCGTATTTTTTTAAACCCTAGATTATTATTCTACCAAATTTTTCTTCAACGATTTCTTTAATATCCTTTTTGTTCACAGCTTTTATATATTGGCTTACTGGGAATATCCTATGTCCTCGTTTTAACGCATCTTCTATCGTTGCTATTACGCATACGTCTCCTGCTAAGCCTAAAACCACTAAATTTTCTATCTTATGCTTTCTCAAAAGTTCGTCTAATTCTGATTCAATTCTTCTTTCACTGTCTTTGTAAAATGCTGAATAGCTATCTCCATCCACTTCTTCGCCTTTTTTTATAACGAAATCATAAGTATTTATAAATAGTTGATTCCCATAAGTACCTTTTATGCAATGAGGAGGCCATTTTTCAAAAGATATGTGATTTTCAGGGTGATCATCCATACTTGCAAAAATCTTAAAATTTCTCTCTTTCATTAAAGTCAAAAACTCGTTTACCTGATCTATCCACTCTTCATTTGTTCCAACTACTGGAAGTTCGTTAGAACATCTTTCGGTAAATCCGTTTTGACAATCAACACACAATATTGCAGTATTTGAAGGAGATAATTTTAATGTGTTTACTATATAATTAGTAAACTCGTAAGGTGTTTTGTTGTTTTCAACCATTTGTGATCCTCCTTTGAAAGTTTATTATACAGCGCCCCTTCGCCCCGCAGCCCGCCCATTTAAGGAAAGGGCCTGCGGTCCCTTAGACTTTGCAGTCAAACTTATAAGGATAAAAAAACTCCCCTCTTCGCCCGGCTCGGTCTGAATTTTAGTCACTGATCTTAAATTTGACCAATCCCAAATATTCATGCCAAGCTGACGAAGTTGCTTCTAGGAATCTCATATTGGGCAAGAAATCATACCATTTCAATTCCTCTCGCGAAATCTTATAATCTGTAGGAACGGGAACAACATCGATGTTTGTGTAACTTTCGAAATAATTCATAGCTCTTGTTAAATGTATTGCGCTGGTGACTAAGTATATCTTTTGTACTTCATAATCTTCCAATAGTTTAAGCGTAAACTCCGCATTTTGCTTGGTGTTTTTGGCAAGTGGTTCTACATAGATATCGTTTGGTTTGACTCCCATTTTTAACAATTCTTCTTTCATTATTTGAGCTTCAGGTATCTCGGTGCCTAGTAGTTTCCCACCTGTTACAACTATGGGAACCTGTAAATTTTGGTAAAGCAAGAAACCTTCATATACTCTTTTCATAGCACTATCAGATAATTCTCCAGATCCTTTTCTTGGAGTTTCGGGAATTATTCCTCCTCCAAGTACAACTATTACCCCTTTTTCTTGTGTATTATCCAACAGAGAAACATCCACTGGAGGATATCTATTTTCCAGCGGTAAAACGATTATTTTTGCAAACCATCCAGAAGAAAATATATAGATTACAACGCAAAGGGTTAAAAGAGGAAAAGATAGTTTCTTCTTCCTTATTAACCAGATAATTAAAAATATTATGCCGAGTGAGATAAAAATACCTGGAATTTCTATAAAAGATGTAAAAATATCATAAAATATGATAAACCCCCCTAAAAATATATAAAGTGAATGTACTCAACATTACATAAAATCCTAATGGAACCTTCTTGATTTTCTTTTCTATGTTCGATAAAATAATTAGAATTATGCTAACAATTATGACGGGAAATATATAAATACCAATAAGAAGAGAAAGGACTGATAGAAACTTCACGTCTCCAAAACCCATTTTCCCATTTCGCCAATAATAAAAGGTAATTAAAAAGATAATGATAGTAAAAAAAAGATTAAAGTAATCAAAGTTGAGTAATGCAATTACCAAAATAGCTACTATTCCTAAATCAGGAATGATAAAGGTAAAATAATCATATAGCCCTATATACAAAAGGCTATTAGCAAAAAGCAGATTTTGCCAGTTAAAAGAGGTGAGTATGACAAACATATTTACAACTATATAAGACAAAACGATAATTAGAACCTTTTTATTTTTATTCAGTGTTTTTTACACCTTTTCTATTACTTCCATTTCCTCTTTCGTCAAATTTTTGTTCAGAATTTCTTCAAGCCCATAGATGTACCACATGTACTTATCTTTTATTTCTTGATATATACTTTTGGCTTCCTCAAATTTTTTAACCTTTAAATAAGGTATAACCAATAGCAATTTAAAATGTTCATTTTCTTTATCTTGGTCTATATATTTTTCTAAAAAGTTTTGAGCTTCTTTATATTTACCATTTTCAAACATTACTTTAGCCCATACCTCTATGTCGGTTGAATATTCAGGTGTCGTATTGAGAATTTCCTCTTTGAGTTCATTCGCTTCAGTAGTTCTTGATAATTTTTCATAAATAGTACATAACTCATATTTACCCAATACACTGTTAGGGAATCTATTAAGAAATTTTTCTAAAACGTGAGCGGCTTTTTCATAATCCCCTTTTTGCATGTAAGCATCTGAAATCATGAAGTAGGTTACATAATTGTTAGGAGAGAGTTCTAACTCTTTCTTCCAAATAGCAGCTGCTTTTTCGTATTCGCCTAAATTAAAGTATAATTCTCCTAATTCAGACAAAGCAGCTATATTCCAAGGATCTAATTTAACAGCTTTTTCTAAATACTCCTCTCCTTCTTCCATCTCACCTTTTTCTACTAAAACTGAACCCATTAATTCGTAGGCGGGAGCGAAACTCGGATCAATTTTGAGTATAAAATGCACAACATCTTTCACGAAATCGAAGTTCTTTTTATCAGCTTCCAATAAAACCGTATCGAATAGTCCATTCAAAGATATATGTGTTAAGTCGGAGTAATTAATTTGAAACTCAGAAAAATAAGACAAAAATTCGGAAAGAACGAAGGGATAAATCACAAAGCTGGAAGTTAAACCGGGCAAGTATTCTACAAGTTTTTCGATTTTCTTTGTTTCTTCAATAAATTTTGAGTTGTTTTTTAAATCAGCCTTCATTAACTCAAAATCTCCTTCATACAAGAACTCACAAAGCAAGATTGGAAAAGGGGTTAAATCAGTTATTTCAATTTCCTCTTCTCCAAGGTTGAACTTTACTATGTGCTCCATGGGTATCTCCTCCTTTTAGCTAGATGTTGTTGCTTTTATTTTTTATTATACCATAATTAAGATTTATTAAGAAAATTTATTTGCAATATTTTGCACTTAAAATTATAAAAAGCAGGCTTGCGCCTGCTTTCTTAAAGTGCGCCCAGCATGGGCAATAGCTAAGCGGTGAAAGTCCGTTGTGGGCCAGGTAGCGGGAACCACTAGTCGAAGGCAAGGGTGTCCATTGTGAGGTGGAATCTGAAGGAAGCCCAAGGCAAAGTCCCGGTCCGATGAACAAAAACCAGATACAAGGCTAAGTGGAGTGGACGAGTTTGCTTTACAAAACGAAGTCCAATAGCTATCCAGAACTTCACGGAGTAAATCTGGCGGATAGATGGGATGAAAGTTATTGCACTTACCTGGGGAGATCTCAAGAATATGCTGTTAAGGCAACCCATACAGCAATGTATGGCTGAATCTTGAGAAGTCAGCAGAAGTCATAGTACTCATTGGAAGATGAGGAAGGACTGAACAACAGGAGGTTTCGAATCTTGAAAGATGCGAAGGGACACGGGAAAAGCATACAACTTCGATTAGAAGGTTTCCTACATGAAGATAAGGGAGAGCCTGAAAATAATGTAGAAGCGCCTAGTATAACTTCTACGTCTGAAAGAGGAAGAAACGATGATAAAGTATACAGTGAAGGGATGCTTGAAAAGATATTATCCAAGGATAATATGAATAAAGCATACAAGAAGGTAAAGGCCAACAAAGGAGCCCCTGGAATAGATAGGATGAAAGTAGAAGAACTCTTTGGATATCTCAGACAACATGGAGAAGAATTAAGGCAAGAGCTCCTTGAAGGAAGGTTCACCCCGAAACCGGTAAGGAGAAAAAAGATACCGAAACCGGATGGAGGGGAAAGACTACTAGGCATACCAACAGCAATAGACAGAGTAATCCAACAATCCATAGCCCAGGTACTAATACCGATTTATGAAAAGAAATTTGTAGACAACAGCTATGGATTCAGACCATTACGAGATGCAAAACAAGCCATACGAAAAAGCAAAGAATACCTAAACGAAGGGCACACATGGATAGTGGATATAGACTTAGAACGCTACTTTGACACAGTCAACCACGACAAACTGATGAGGATAATATCAAAAGACGTAAAAGATGGCAGAGTGATATCCCTGATAAGGAAATACCTCAAAAGTGGGGTAATGACAAATGGGGTAGTAATAGAAACAGAAGAAGGGACTCCACAAGGGGGACCGCTATCCCCATTACTAAGCAACATAATGCTCCACGAACTTGACGTAGAACTAACAAAAAGGGGACACAAGTTTTGCAGGTATGCAGACGATTGCAACATATACGTGAAAAGCGAGAAATCTGCGTACAGGGTGATGGAAAGTATAACAAGGTTCATAGAAAAGAAGTTAAAGTTAAAAGTGAACAGGAAGAAAAGCAAAGTAGTCAGGCCTTGGGAACTCAAATACTTAGGGTTCTCCTTCTACGTAAAAGAAGAGAAATACGAAATCAGAGTGCATGGAAAATCCATCAAAGAATTCAAAAAGAAGCTAAAAGGGGAAACGAAAAGAAGCAGTGGAAGGAGCATGACATACAGGCTGTCAAGGATAAAACAAATAATAACAGGATGGATAAACTACTATGGAATAGCAAACATGAAATCGGCAGCCAAAAGTCTTGATGGATGGCTTAGAAGGAGAATTAGGATGTGTATCTGGAAAGGATGGAAGAAAATCAAAACAAGGTATAAAAACTTAGTCAAATTAGGGCTAAACACTAACAAAGCATGGAGATATGCAAATACAAGAAAAGGCTATTGGAGAATCGCCAACAGCCCAATACTTTCAAGAACACTAACTAATAAACACCTTAAGCAAATAGGGTTAACTTCGATCCTGGAAACGTATAACCTAAAACATCAATTCTGTTGAACCGCCGTATACCGAACGGTACGTACGGTGGTGTGGGAGGACGGTAGATAAATTAATTATCTACCTCCTACCCGATTATTATGATGTTTATTCAATTTTGATCTCTTTTCCTTCACCTTTAGCTGTCTCAACTTTTGGTATAGTTAATTTTAAAACTCCATTTTCATATTCAGCTTTAATTTTGTCTTTGTCGATATACTCTGGAAGTCTTATAGTTCGTTCAATCCTACCAAAGTATCTTTCTCTCCTATATACGTTCCCTCTTTTTACTTCATCGGATTCTTTTTTTTCTGCGGATATGGTTAATAGATCATTGTTCAATTGAACTTTTATATCTTTTTTGTTTAAACCAGGTAATTCACACTCTACGATGTAATCATCGTCAGTTTCATAAACATCCATCTCACCACGAGAGGTCGTTCCAAAAGGCAATGATCTAAAGAAATCTTCAAACTCTCTATTGAAGAAATCAAAAGGAGATAACAAATCTTCTCTGTTATCTCTATCGTCTCTTCTTCTTTCCAACATTTGTTATCGCCTCCTTTTTCACTGTTTTTCCCATCTTTAGAAACTTGAAAACTTGTTTTAGCGCCCTGAACCCTTTTAAAACTGAAATCTTTTTGAAGATTATAGAGTTTCTAAAATATTTATTTTACTAAAATTTGCGCTCTTTTGCCCCGCTCCTCACTCTTATTTTTGTCTATTGTTGTTTATTATTTTCATTAAAATTATATATCAAAAAAATCGATAATGTCAAGAGCGTTTTTAAAAATGGTTATGATTGTTTTTAATTGATAATAAAAGATTTATATTAATATTAAATTTAATTATAATAAAATATTTAATCACTTGTTATTTAAGAGTGATAATTATTTAAAAATCGTTTCTTTAAGATAATTAAGTAAGTTATAGTTAACCCATCTGAGAGGGTATGTATTATGATTGGATAGATCAAACTATTTGAAATTTGAAAGGTATATCCCAAAATCGATCCCATTATGATTCTTCCTGGCAAAAGACTTATAAATTGTTTTATACTTTCTCTGCCAAAGAAAAGATTGTTTAAGTGAGCGAAAACAAAAATTATTGTTGCTATGATGGTTGCATATTCAATAGAAAAAATTGAACCTGGTAAAAACATTCTTAAATTTCCTTGGATAAATCCTCTATAAAACAATTCTTCGGTAGGGCCTACAACCATCCAAACATGTAATAATATAATTTTGTTATTTCGAAAATTTCCGTAGGGAATCTTCATGAGATCAGAAAAGGACATCTTTCTCATACTACCTAAAGATCCCAATATTAAAACAAAAGAGATTAGAAGCATAATAAACCCTTTTTTAAAATTCCCAGTTTGAAATCCTGCCTGCTGGAAGTTTATTCGTGAAAGATAGATAAGAAAGATTGAAATGGTAATACCGAATATTCCTAAAATTACATTTCCCAAAGAAATACCTTTTCTTTTTAGGAGAAGTCGACCTATTGCATATATTAATAAATAGTAGATAGCAATTAAAATGATAAATTTAATAAAAGCCATTTATTCACCTACTTTTATGGACGTTAAGGGGGGAACCCCCTTAAAAACCCCCAAACTAAAATCAAACCCATTTAAAACATAGTTTGCATACTGCAGCAAACGCTGCCCACCCTTCTTATATATCTTCAATTTAATTATACAATATTAGTATGCTTAACTTCCATCAATGTCATTGAGAAGTGCAACATGGATTATAAAGAAATTTTTATTTATTTGACTTTAGATTTTTTTTAAACTATAATTAGTTGGGGATATCTAATCCCTTCAGAACATTTGTAAAAAAGAATGGTTCCGTTTCGGAGGAATTATATGTCAATATATGCTATAACATCATTAATAGTCTTCATAATAGTCGTGGTAGGAATGGTTTTTCAGAAAATAGATAGAGCACTTATCGCTATGTTGGGGGCTATTTTTCTATTAGGAACAGGGGTATTTCCTAGCCAAATTGGTGCAATAAAAGAGTATGTGGATTATAACACCCTCTTGTTGCTGCTTGGAATGATGATATTTGTGGAAACTTTAAGAAAGACAGGTATATTTACATTCTTAGGCCTCTCTATGTTGAGAATGTTCGGAAATAACACCTACACTTTATTCATTTCTCTAATTTTTTTGGTTGCTTTATTTTCTGGTTTTATTGACAACGTTACGACCGTTTTAGTTTTTATCCCAATGACTTTTGCCATTACTGATTCCTTAAATATTAATTATCTACCTTTTGTTTTAGGGGAAATTTTCGCATCGAATATTGGAGGTATGGCAACAATAATTGGTGATCCTCCTAATATTATGATTGCTTCTGCGGCAGGTTATTCTTTCTCAGAGTTCGCACTTATTATGTATCCTGTTACATTGATCAATTTAATATTCGCCATTCTCTTATTGATATATTTTTTCAAAGAAGACTTATCAATTAAAATAGACAAAGAAGCGATTAAAAACTTTGATGTATCTCACATAGTAGAAAACAAAAAAGAATTTATCGTGTCTATACTTTTGTTTGGAGCAGTTATCCTAGCTTTTGCTTTACAACATGAGTTAAATTTAGAAAGTTCAACCGTTGCCTTAGCTGCAGGTTTTTTCTCGTTATTTATTCTTAGACCGAAGGATTTAAAGGAGACATTATCTAAAGTTGAATGGGAAAACATTTTGTTTTTCTTCGCTTTATTTTTAATAGCTGGTGCACTTGAAGAAACAGGTATCATTAGCGCTTTTTCTAATATGCTTGTTGATTTTGCCGGTAATTCGTTACGCATATTTAGCTTTTTGATTCTAACAATTTCTTCCTTCTTTGCTGGTTTTTTAAATAATGTTCCTTTAACGGCTGCAATGATACCTGTCATTGAAAAATTATCTATTTCTGAGTCTTCCATATTTATTAATCTTGATCCCATTTGGTATTCGTTATCTTTGGGTGCTTGTTTAGGAGGGAACTTAACTCCAATAGCTGCTTCAGCGAACGTTATAGCGTTAGGTCTTTTAACAGAATTTAAAGGAAAAACAATTTCATTTTGGGAATTTTGAAAATACGGTTTGATAATATTATTGGGAAATATAGTAATTTCAGGAATATATGTAAATTTCTTTTTTTTCTGATTACGTAATGGACGGGCTGCGTGATGAAAGGGTCCAGAACTCTCTCCTTAGATGGGCGGGGCGAATGGGGTAGACTCTTTTCATCCTTAGGGGGAGGGGAGTGGGGCAAAGGGCCGCTATCTTTACAGTTTTAAAGTTTCTAATGACAGTAAAATAATAACATCAGGAGGAAGTTTTAATTTATGCCACAAACTGAACTAATAACCCTTATAGTATTTGCAGTAGTATTGTTTTTTATTATCAATCACAAGATAAATAGAACCATTGTTGCTATGTTGGGAGCTTCGGTACTTATTATATTCGGGGTTTTCCCAGACGAGATTGAAGCTATAAGAAATTATGTAGATTTCAACACCCTTCTTTTACTGTTTGGGATGATGCTCTTTGTAAACGTTATTCGAAGAACCAGCCTTTTTTCATATGTTGGCATTAAGACTTTGAGAATATTTGGAATAAACGGATATATGCTGTTTATTTCCTTGACTTTTTTAGTTGCAATAATATCAGGTTTTATTGATAATGTTACTACAATACTTGTTTTTATACCTATTACTTTTGCTATAACGGATTCATTAAAAGTCAATTATTTCCCTTATGTTTTAGGTGAAATTTTTGCATCGAATATTGGAGGGATGGCAACCATCATTGGTGATCCTCCTAATATAATGATAGCTTCAGCTGCAGGATTTTCTTTTTCAGAATTCGCTTTAGTTATGTACCCAATAGCATTAATTAATCTCTTATTCATGGATATGCTCTTTATTTTAGTTTTTAAAAATGATCTTCAAATGAAATTTGATAAAGAGACTATCAAAAGTTTTGATACTTCTCATTTAATTGAAGATAAAAAAAGTTTTTTCCTCTCTATAATCCTTTTTGTAACAGTAATAATTGCTTTTTCGGCTCAACACTTTTTAGGTGTAGAAAGTTCCACTATTGCTATAATAGCAGGGTTCTTCTCTTTACTGATACTAGCACCAAATCAGGTGAGGGATACTTTGAACGAAGTTGAATGGGAAAGCCTTTTGTTCTTTTTTGGTTTATTTCTCATTACAGGAGCGATGGAAGAAACTGGAGTGATAGCTGATTTATCCAATATCATGGTAAAAGTTGCAGGCAATTCAGTTAAATCTTTCTCTATGTTTATTTTACCTGTTGCTAGTTTAATTTCGGGATTCATTGATAATATTCCTTTTACAGCTACTATGATTCCCGTTGTTCAACATTTACAAGTAGTGCAACCAGGTATTTTTAGCAATTTGAGTCCAGTGTGGTATTCGCTTGCGATGGGGGCATGTTTGGGTGGAAATGCAACTTCCATTGGTGCATCAGCTAATATTATTGGGCTTGCAATGCTCACGCAGTTTAAGAATAAAACTATCTTGTTCAAAGATTTTGCTAAATACGGATTATTACTTGTATTAGGAAATATAGTTATATCAGAAATATATCTATTATTATTGTTTTTCTAGAAACTTTCAGGGTGGATTATAGGGTGGGGAGCGGGGCGAAGGGGCGCTATATAAAAGGTTTCTAAAAGCAATAGTGAACAATAAAAAAAGGGGGAATATTTTTATGAAAACACTTTTATTGAAAAACGGATACATTTATCCTATTTCCAGAGAACCATTTGTTGGAGATATTTTGATAGAAGATGGTACAATCAAGCAAATAGGGAAAGATCTACAAGTTAAAGCAGACGAGGTGATAGATGCAACAAACAAGTATATCTTTCCAGGATTTATCGATGCTCATTCCCATATTGGTTTATTTGAAGAAGGTGTTGGAGCAGCTTACCAAGATGGAAATGAAGCGACAGACCCTATTACCCCACAAGTTAGGGCGATTGATGCCTTTTATCCGGAAGACGCTGCTATAAAAAGAGCTCTATCTGGGGGAGTTACAACAGTGATGATAGTACCAGGTAGTGCCAACCCTATTGGAGGACAGGGGGCCATATTAAAGTTAAATGCTCAAATAACCGATGAAACTATTTTAAGAGAACCTGCTGGGCTTAAAATGGCTTTGGGAGAAAATCCTAAAAGAGTCTATGGCTCTTTCAACAAAACTCCATCTACTAGGTTAGGAAATGCAGCAGTAATTAGAGATTATTTTACAAAAGTTAGAAACTATATTGAAAAGAAGAAAACCGCAGAAAAAGAAGGTAAATCTTTCACTGAAACTGATATCAAATTTGAAATTGGTGAAAAAGTCCTGAAAAAGAAAATTCCAGCAAGGATTCATGCACACAGAAAAGACGATATTTTAACGGCGATAAGGTTATCCGAAGAATTTGGGTTTGACCTTGTTATCGAACATGCAACAGAGGCTTATAAAATCCCTGATTTTATTAAAGAAAAAAATATTCCGTTGATTTTGGGACCTCTACTAGGTTTTAGAACAAAATTGGAAACAAGGGATATGCGGTTTGAGTCGATAAGAATAATTAATGAGAAGGGAATCTTGGCTGCATTGATGTCAGACCACCCAGTAACTCATTTAGAACACGTTTCAATACAAGCAGCTACTGCCTTAAGATATGGTGCCAAAGAAGAAGATTTGCTAAAAATGTTAACATTAAATCCAGCTAAAATTCTAAAGATAGAAAAGCATTTAGGAACAATCGATGAAAACAAAGATGCAGATTTAGTTTTATGGAGTGGTCATCCTTTTGATCCCAGAAGCGTAGTAGAAAAGACATTGATAAACGGAAATGTGGTCTATGAATTATAAAATTACTTGCTAATTTTGTTCTAATTGACAATAATCACGTATTATTGTCTATTTTCGACTATAAATTACTCTCCCGAGGTTTGAAAAAAATTTCATAGTGAGTTAAACTATATATAGTAGTTATTTTTTTAAGGAGAGTGAAAAAAATGAAGGCTATTGTAAAAGCCAAACCAGGAAAAGGGTTATCCCTAGTGGAAATTGAAGAACCAACTTTACAGTCCCCACACGATGTAAAGATTAAGATTTTGAAGGTGTCGATATGTGGGACTGATGTGCATATTTACGAATGGAATGATTGGGCAAAAGACCGAATTAAGCATTTCCCCCAAATCGATGGCCATGAATTTGTTGGAAGAGTAATCGAAGTTGGAAATGAAGTTAAAAACGTTAAATCTGGAGATTTAGTTGTTTCAGACAGCCATATTCCTTGTGGTTATTGTCATCAATGTAGAACGGGTAACATGCATGTATGCCAGAATTTAGAAATTTTAGGAGTGGATAGAGACGGAGTCTTTTCTGAATATGCTGTTATTCCAGATAAAGTTTTGATAAAAATAGACGAAAGTATACCTTTAAAATACGCATCTGTAATGGAACCTTTAGGAAATGCGATTTTTACAACAACCGCAGCCGATCTAAGAGGTAAGGTAGTTTTAATTAGTGGTGCGGGACCTATTGGTGCTATGGCGATAGAAATTGCTAAATTATCTGGAGCAGCTTATATTGTAGTGAGTGAACCTTCTGATTACAGGATAAATATGGCAAAATCTTTAGGGGCTGATTTAGTTATAAATCCAAAAGAGCAGTCGGTAGTTGATGAAGTGTTTAAAATAACCTCTGGATTAGGAGCAGATGTCTTTCTTGAAATGTCAGGAAATGAAAACGCTCTGAATGATGGTATAAAATCATTAAAAAGTACAGGAGTGGCATCCATCTTAGGGGTTTATCCTGAAAGCAAGGTAAAGTTTGAAATGAATACCGCAGTTTTTAAAAATCTTACTATTCACACTATTACCGGAAGAAAGATGTTTGAAACGTGGTATATGGCTTTAAACTGGCTAAAGTTCCATAAATTGGATTTAAGTAAAGTTGTTACACATGAATTTGACTTTGAAGATTTTGAAGAAGCTTTTGAATTAATGGCCAGTGGGAAAAGTGGTAAGATAGTTTTAAACGTTACAAAAGAGGAGGAGGTTTGATTATGGATTTTTATGAACAATTGAAAGAAGATTTGAGAAAACTCGATGATTCTGGTTTACTTATCACTATAAGAACACTTGAAAGTGCACAAGGAGCTTGGATCAATATCAATGGTAAAAAGGTTTTAAATATGTGTTCTAACAATTATTTGGGTTTGGCAAGCAACGAAAGGCTCAAAGAAGCTGCTATCAATGCCGTTAAAAGCTGGGGCGTGGGTCCAGGAGCAGTTAGAACAATAGCTGGGACTATGAAAATTCATGAAGAATTAGAAAAAAAACTAGCGGAATTCAAAAAAGTAGAGGCCACCCTTGTTGTACAATCCGGATTCAACGCAAATCAAGCAGTTATTCCTACGATAACAAACGAGGAAGATGGGATTTTATCAGATGAACTTAATCACGCAAGTATAATAGATGGGGTTAGGTTGTCAAAGGCAAAAAGATACATATGGAAACACAAAGATTTAAACTCTTTGGAAGAGCAACTGGTTAAAGCTCAAAAAGATAATTGTAGAAGAAAATTAATTATAACTGACGGTGTTTTTAGCATGGATGGGGATATTGCACCCCTTCCAGGAATTGTGGAACTAGCTAAAAAATATAATGCTTTAGTAATGGTGGACGATGCACATGGAGAAGGAGTACTAGGAGAAAACGGTAGGGGAATAGCGGATCATTTCAATTTGACGGACGAAGTGGATATAGAAATTGGAACTTTATCAAAAGCCTTTGGAGTTGTGGGTGGATTCATCGCAGGCAAAAAGGTATTAATCGATTATTTAAAACAACAAGCAAGACCATTTCTATTCTCTAGCTCTTTGTCGCCATCAGAAACCGCTGCAGCTTTAGAAGCAACAAAAACACTTTATGAATCTAACAATTTAGTGAAAAAACTTTGGGATAACGCGAAATATTTTCAAAGTAAGATAAAAGAAATGGGTTATAATATCGGAGGTACTGAAACCCCTATAACCCCTGTGATGATCTACGATGAAAAGAGAACAAAAGAATTTAGCTCAAAATTATATGAAGAAGGTATTTTTGCCTCTAGCATAGTTTACCCCACCGTTCCAAAAGGAAAAGCTAGAATAAGGGTAATGATAAGCGCTTTACACAGTAAAGATGATTTGGATTTTGCTTTAAGCAAATTTGAAAAAATAGGTAAAAGTTTTGGTGTTCTATAAATTGTTGTGTAATTTTTAAATTTTTATGATATAATAAAAAAGAAAATCTTTTTTGTAATTTTCATTCTGGGTGGGGGGACGTTTGCTGCAGTATGCAAACTATGTTTTTAAATGATTTTGAACTTGGGGTTTTTAAGGGGCTTGCCCCTTAACGCCAGGGCGAAGGGGCGCTAAGACAGTTTGAACATCACCAACATTAACGAAGATAATTTTAAATTTAGAAATTTATTTTAAAGCCAGTTTTAGGGATTCTATAGGCAGTAAAATATAAAAAGATAGGAGGGATTGTGGTGAAATCAAAAATTGTATTGGTATTGGTGTTAACAGTATCTCTTTTTGCGATGGCTTCTTTAACCCTTGATTGGGGAAGGGTATACACCCTTGGTGGATCTCAGGAGATCTTTGATGTAAAATCAACAGACGATGGTGTTTACCTTTTTGGATACACCAACGAAAAAGGATTCAACGAAGATATTCTAATTTTACAATTTGATCAAGAAGGAAATGTCGTTTATGAAAACAAGTTAGGTGGAAATTACAACGATTGGGCAAGTCAAGGAATTTTAACTTCTGAAGGGGATATCCTTGTCGTTGGAACCTCTAATTCTTATGGTAGTGATTCAGATTTCTATGTTTCAAAAATTGGTAAAAACAAATTCTCTACCAACATTAATAAACTAGGTAACGATAAAGGTTCTGCTATTGTCGAAGTAGAGGATGGTTATGTTGTAATAGGCTACGGTTCCGATCCAGAGACACTAAACATGCGAGGTAAAATGGTAAAACTGAATGAAGAAGGAAAAGTTGTATTTGAAAAATGGCTCCCTTACTTTGTTCCAGGTTCTGACACCAAACCTTTGAGCATTCAAAAAACTTCAGACGGTAACTTCATCATTGCAGGTACGGTAGTAGAACTATTTGAAAATAAGACTAAGTTCTATTTGGCTAAGGTTGATCCCAATGGAGAAGAAATCTGGACAAAAGTTTTTGCTCCCAGAGATTATGCTAGAGGATTCGATGTTAAAGAAGTACCTGGAGGTTACGTAGCAGTTGGTTATGAAGGTTCATGGGATTCAAAGTGGTCAGATATCTATGTTGTAAAAGTTAACCCAGAGGGACATATTTTGTGGGAAAGTTTTTATGGAGATGTTAAAAGTGATCACGGTTATTCAGTTGCCATAGGCCCCAATGGAAATATATACGTTGCAGGATATGTTACAACCCTTAACGATGACAAAGATTTTGCTATACTTGAATACGATAATAACGGTAATTTGTTAACCGAAAAATCTCTTGGTGGATACGGCGATGATGTTGCTTATGCAATAGATATTGATAATAATGGAAACCTTTATGTTGCTGGATATTCTCAATCAGCAGATCTGGGTGCAGATGCTCACAAAGATGTCTTTATTTTAAAGTACACAGTAAAATAAATTTTAAACCGCCCCTATAAAATGTTGGGGCGGTTTTAATTTTAACTACCTTATTTTATCTTTTTGCTTCAAATAAATCCTTAAGTTAATGGCATCAGCAGGATTAATTCCAGGTATTCTTAGAAGTTGTCCAAAAGTTTCTGGCTTGATTTTTTTCAATTTTTCCTTTGCTTCGTAGGCAATGTTGTTAATTTTGTCATATTCTATATCGCTTGGTATCTTTTCTTTTTCGAGCTCTTTCATTTTCATAATCTCATCGTGCATCCTTTGAAAATATCCGTTGTATTTAAAGTGAATGTCGATTTGTTCTATCACTTCTTTTTCCTCAACTGCTTCTTCATCTAAATGTTTTAAATCAGCATAAGATATTTCGCTTCTTTTGAGTAATTCACTCATGTGAACAGGATGGGTGATTTTTGAAGAACCTTTTGAGGCTAAAATCTCGTTAACTTGATTAGGTGATACTTTAATTTGTTCCAATCTCTCAATTTGCTGATTTATTAGGTTTTCCAATCTGTAAAGTTGTTCGTATTGTTCTTTACTCAATAAGCCGTATTTGTATCCATACTTATACAACCTTAAATGAGCGTTATCATGTCTGAGCAACAACCTGTATTCAGCACGGGAAGTCAGCAACCTGTATGGTTCGTCGACTCCTTTTGTGATAATGTCGTCGATAAGAACCCCAAGGTAAGCCTCGGACCTGTCAAGAACAAAAGGTTCTTCTCCCCTAATTTTTAAAGCAGCATTAATTCCTGCCATAAGTCCTTGACCTGCGGCTTCTTCGTAACCACTTGTACCATTAATCTGGCCAGCTAAGAATAATCCTTCTATTTTTTTTGTTTCAAGGTTGTGTTTCAATTGATTTGGATTAACAAAATCGTACTCAACGGCATAAGCGGGCCTTTCAATTATAGCATTTTCTAAACCAGGTATAGTTTTCAAAATCTCAATCTGTGCTTCAAAAGGTAAACTTGTACTCAAACCATTCAAATAGATCTCTTTAGAGTGTTTGGATTCCGGTTCAAGGAAAAATTGATGGGTATCCTTATTGAATTTCATAACTTTATCTTCGATTGAAGGGCAATACCTTGGACCAATGGACTGGATTAATTTTACATCTCCATACAAAGGAGAGAATGCAATATATCTTCTAATAACTTCGTGGGTCTTGCTGTTGGTTCTTCCCAAATAACATGGATAATCCTTTGATAAGACTTTTGGTTGACTCCAGTAAGAAAAAGCCAGAGGTTCATCTGCGGTTTCTTGGATATCAAATTTAGAAAAATCGATAGAATCTTTCCTCACCCTTGCAGGTGTCCCGGTTTTAAATCTCGATACTTCTAAACCTTCTTTAATTAAAGAATATGTCAAGGAATTTGCAGGAAGTTCTCCCATTCTACCAGCTTCAAAAGCGTTTCTACCAACAAAGATTTTGCCTCTCAAAAATGTTCCGGTAGTTAAAATCACAGCTTTAGCAAAGTATTTTATTCCTAATTCTGTTTCTAACCCGACTACTTTACCGTTTTCTACTAAAAGGTTTTTCGCTATTCCATGTCTCAAAATTAGATTTTCTGTATTTTCTAAGATTTCTTTCATTTTTTGTGAGTAATCATATTTGTCGATTTGAGCTCTTAAAGCCCTAACAGCGATACCTTTACTTGTATTGAGCATTCTGATGTTGATCATCGTTTCGTCTGTTACCTTCGCTTGTACTCCGCCAAGTGCATCTATTTCTCTGGCTACAATGCCCTTCGCAGGTCCTCCGATAGCAGGATTACAAGGGGCCCATCCTAATGTGTCTAAATTTATATTCAATATTAAAGTATTCATTCCCATTTTAGCTGCAGCTATAGCAGCTTCAATCCCGGCATGACCTGCTCCAACAACAATAACATCAAAACTATTTGTTCTGTTTTCCAAAAACGCTACCTCCATTTTTTATACTTGACTTTATAAACTCTAAGGCTCTCTTTAGCGCCCCTAGGGAGTTTATCTTTTTTCTGTTTTTTATTATAGCACACAATGTTTAAAATACCTTTTCACCTTCGAAGATGGTTTCTTTCACGTTCAGGTCTTTGTCTAAAATGACAAGATTTGCATAGTAGCCAACTTCAATCCTTCCCTTATCGTAAATATGTAGGTCTTGAAGTGCGTTGTATGAGGATACCTTTGCAAGTTCTTGTAGTGTACAATTGGTAAATCTTTTAAAATTTTTGACACCTTCGTTGAAAAGTAGGGTACTCCCAGCGATCGTTCCATCACTAAGTTTTGCGTGATTGTTTTTTACTGTAACTGTTAAACCACCCAATTCATATTCACCGTCTTGTAAACCCGCAGCAGCCATAGAGTCGGTTATCAATATAATTTTGTCTGCTCCTTTTATTTTATATACCAACATTACAAACTCAGGAGAGAGATGAATTCCATCACATATCATTTCTATATTAAAATCAAAATAAAAGCCAGAACCTGTTCCTCCTATGTTTCGATGATGTAGTGGTGTTAATGCGTTTGAAAAATGGGTGATTCTGGTAACTCCTGATTCGAAAGCTTTTTTGAAGATATCAAAATTAGCTGAAGTGTGGCCTAATGAGATTACTATATTCTTTTCTTTAAGATAATTTGATGCCTCAATAAAACCGTTAACCTCTGGTGCCATGGTTATTAATCTCACTTTATCGTTAATTATCTCTTTTAATTCCTCCAAAGAAGGATCTCTTATATAATGAGGGTTCTGAGCTCCTTTTTTTTCTTTGTTTATATAAGGACCTTCCAAATGAACTCCTTCAATTGAAGAACCTACATCTTCTGTATTATTCAAAACTTTTAAGATCTGTTCTTTAGAGGCTGAAACCGTTGTTGGCAAAAAAGTAGTTACACCATATGAAAAATTATTTTTTGCCCAACTTTTGAACTCTTCCTTTGTTGCATGCATCGTATCTATACCCTTTTGTGCATGGGTGTGGGGGTCTACAAAGCCTGGCATAACTATGGTATTAAAATCTCTATAACCATAATCTTTTTTTATTACTTCAGAAATCTTTTTGCCTTTTATTTCGATATCTCCGGTATATTCTCCGTTTATAGGATCCACAATTAAAACTTTTTCTAATTTCATCTTAATTTTACCTCCTACAATTTGACAGATTTCGAAAGATTCTTGGGTGAATCTGGATTGTATCCCATTTGTATCGCCTTTTTGTAACCTAAATACTGTATGGGAATGAGCCTTAAGGGAGCTTCAAAACCCTTCATATCTGGGATTTTTATATGTCCATCGGTAGAAATCACTAAGGCTTTTGCTCCCAACCCTTCTATATCATCGATCAATTCTTTCTCTTCTTTCATGCCCTTTGAGTTTAAGATAACTAACGTTTTATTTGTGAGCCTAGATATAGGACCGTGCCTGTACTCTAACGGCTCATGGTATTCAACGTACTGTAAAGCCATCTCTTGGAGCTTTAAAGCGCCTTCTTTTGAAATACCATAATTTTCATCGTACCCAAGAAAAACAAAATGTTCGTACTTTTCTAAAGCTAAATGATCAATAATCTTTTCTGAATCTTCTAAGATTTTTTCACTGAAATTATAGTAATCATTTTTTTCTATTCCGTTTAATAACATTGCCAGTATAAAAACAAAAGATCCGGTCATAACAACACTTTTTTCTGCAGTGAAATCTAAGGTTATATTCTCTTCACATTGTTGAGTAATTGAAGAATTCTTTGACGACGTTATACCTATGGTTTTCATGCCTTTTTGACTTAATTTTTTTGCGGCTAAAACAGTTTCAGTTGATTCACCGGTTCTGGTTATTAAAATTGCAACATCACTGTCTGGAATATTATCAAAAAGCATAACATGTCCCCCGGTGAGCACTTTTGCTTTATAGCCATTTTTGTTCAATATTTCTTTCATTATAAATCCAATGTTATATGAAGAACCACATCCAACCAAAAGATACTTTTTCTCCTTTGAAAAAGAAAAATCAAACTCATTTAACTTATTTAAGAGATTGGGAATTCTTCTTATTTCATCCAACGTATAGTGCACTTTTATACTGCCTCCTCACAATTATTTTTATGAACTTTCACGCCTTTCTTACTATCTTGAATTTGTACTTATCCCCTCTGTAAACTGACTTAACATATTCAATACACTTTTTATCTTCTATATAGGTATATCTTGTTCTCAAAGCTGCAATAGATCCTTCGCTTTGAGACAAATATTTAGCTTGTTCTTTATTTAAAGTTGTTACCTCGAGAGTTTCAACAGCATGTGTGAATTTTATCCCATATTCGTTAGTTAATATTCTATATAACGATTCTTTTGACATATCCTTTTCTATTATGTTCAATACCCTTATATCTGCATTGGGATTCAAGTATGCTGTTTCGATTGCATACGGCTCTTCATCTAAAAATCGAATTCTTTTTAATAGTACTACCCTCCCATCTTTTGGAACTTTAAACTCTTCAACTAACTCGACAGGAATTTCTATTAATCTGTTTTCTAAAACAACGGATTTAGTTGAATGGCCTTGTTTAACCGCCTCATCGGTAAAACCTGTAAGCCTAGTTAATTCTTCTTCTTGCTTTTGTCCTGTATAAAATGTACCTTGTCCTCTTTTTCTTGTTATTAAACCTTCTTTTGAGAGCTCTTCCAAGGCTCTTCTTACGGTCAAACGCGAAACACCAAATTTATCGCATATCTCGTTCTCTGTTAACAACTTATCTCCTTTTTTATAATCTTCCTCTAATTCTCTTTTTAAGTCCAGATAAAGTTTATAATAGAGCGGAATAGGGGCTTCTTCCATTTTAATCTCACTCCCTTCTTATTGGTATATTCCAATTATATAGTAGTTATAACAATAAGTCAAATTGAAGATTGATTTTTCTAAATTATATGTGCTAAAATAGTTGGGGTGGGCTGCGGGGCGAAGGGGCGCTAAATTAGTTTGTTGAAGGAGGCTAAAAAATGCCATATTTAAAGGTAACCACAAACAAAAAGATAGATAACAAAGAAGAGTTGACACGTATTCTTTCAAGGGAAGTTGCTAACGCCCTTGGTAAACCAGAAATTTATTTTATGGTTAGTTTAGAAGATACTGCCCATATCCACTTTCAAGGAAGCTCAGATTTGGCGGCTTTTGTGGAATTAAGAAGCATAGGTTTGCCTGAATCACAAACAAAAGACCTCTCTAAGGTGCTCTGCCAATTACTGGAGCAACAATTGAATATACCAAAAGATCGAGTGTATATAAACTTCTTAGATATTAGAAATACTATGTGGGGTTGGAAAGGGGATACATTTTAGTTTTAAGGAAAAACATTCAACGACTATGTAATAGATCAATCAATGATTTAAAAAATTAGATAGTAGGGAGCCACCCGCGATGTACAAAGACGAATTAGAAATGCTTGTAAAATTTTTAGGAGAAGACCTATTAAAAGAAGAGAATCAAAAAAAACTTCAAGAACTTGTCTTTATCAAAATTAAAAGAAAAGAAGATTTTCAGTCAACGAACGAATTACTCAAAACAATTGAAAGTTATGATTTAAGAGACTTTTTATATTCAAAACTTTTAGAAAGTTATTTTTCTATCTTTAATATTATTTATGAAAAAGGGATTCTAAAATACGGAGACGAAAGTTACAAAGTTACCATAGATAACGAAACTTTCGACTCTCTTGTAGAACTACTTGATGAATCAGAAATAAATGGAGAAATTATATTTTACCTTCTCTCTGATGATTTAAAAAAGAGGGTAGAGATTATACAACAATTAATAAGCGGAAGATCAAGAAAAGAGTGGAGCGAAGAAGAATTAAAAAGCTTTGTGAAAAACTTAAAACCACTAACTACAAGTTTTCTTAAATTATTAATCGAAAAAGGAAAGATGAAGTCTGAGGAAATCATGGCAACCTTAGAATTGAAGAACAAAAAATCAGTTTCCGCCCTGGTCAGCGCTATAATCAGAAATGCCCCGAACGATAAAGAAAAATTAATTTTTAAAGACAATGATTATATATGTATTAATGAAAAGTACAGAAACAAAGCTTTTGAAATTATGAATAAATCAAAAAAATAAAAGCAGGATGAACTTTATCCTGCTTTTACTTGTAACATATATGAGAAAAGCCAAAAAGTTGAATAAGAATGAATGGTGGTGGGTGCGGTAGGGATTGAACCTACGGCCTCTTCCGCGTCAAGGAAGCGCTCTCCCACTGAGCTACGCACCCTTTTTGATCGTATAAAGTATAACATATTTTTTTAACTATGTCAATAAAACGCGGGCTCCTTGTCAAATATGGTTGATAGAATAGTCAAAAGAGATAATGAAAAAGGTAATACAGCCCAATATCTTATTTGAATGACAATTAATTATCGTCAAGCACGTAAGTATCTAATTTTTCTACCTTCACTTTTGAAAGAGAACCCCCCGAGTTCTCTTAAAAATTATGGCTAATTAAACTTTTATACAACCAATTAGCTCGTATAATATGTATGCTATAATTATACCTTGTAGGCGTGTAATTATCAACGTTTTTTGATTCAAATTCGTTTTGCGTTTAAAGCCAGTTTTCACCTTTTCCTTGAACCTCTTTCGGTGTATTCTTTTACCTGGAGAGGGTTCACGCTGTGTTCCATAAAAGCATTAAATCACAATTGAAAAAATGATTTTATCTAGGTTCGACTTTCACACTTCTTCAGTAAAAGGTTTGGGATTAAACGTTTCTTCTGGTGCAATTCTTAAAAATAGGATAATTACAATAATTGATACTATACATGCAACCAGTGTAATTTGATATCCCTTCATCAAATCTAAAAGAATACCATATATCTGCATACCAACAGGGATAGCTCCTCGAGCAACCAACTCCACAACCGTAAAAACACGAGATCTTACGTTAGTTGGTGTCATTTTTTGCATGTTGGTATCAATAGGTATATTTATAAAAGCATTGCTCACACCTATTACCATAAGATTTATGTACAAAATTATTAAGAAGGTCCAAGATGCACCTCCGAATGTGGCAACGATATTAGGAAAAAATAAACCTGAAATGATGAAAAACATGATAGCCTCTACTATAAAACCAAATGTGATCGATTTTTTCGAATTATTCTTCGAAAAAATAGTACCGATTAAAATACTACCAATTAGTATCCCCACGGTAAAAGAAGATTGGGTGATTCCATACTGTTCGCTTGTAAATCCAATTTCTTGCCTTAATACATAAGGAAGCACAATCGTAAGAATCGGTGCCATTATAAAATTGACAACCATTACAAACAAAAGCAATTCTTTCAAACCTTTTCTTCCTTTTATGAAAATTAATCCCTCTTTGATGTCTGAAAACATAGATTTAAAGGATATTTTTTGTTTACGTTCATAATGAGGATGGTAAGTAATAAACATTTCGCTTATAGCAGATATAATGAAAGAAATTCCATTTATAAGAAACACAACTTTTATTCCGCCAAATCCATATATGATTCCTCCAAGGATTGGTCCTATAATATTAGAAAAACTAGTTATTGAAGAGTTTACCGAATTAGCTCTGGTGAGAAAATTAATAGGGACCAAGTCCGGAAGCATCGCATTTGTTGAGCCGCCAAAAAAACTGTCTAATATAGAAATAAATACTTGGGCAGTGAAGATAAAGGCAATGGTCATCCAACCTTGATAGGCTGAATATGCCATAAAAAGTATAATTACACCTCGTATATAATCCAAATTCACCATAATTTTCTTTCGATTTCTTCGATCTCCCAAAACCCCTGCTATCGGCGAAAAAAGTAAGCCTGGAAGCATGCTTAAAAGAGAAAATGTACCCATAAGGGTTCCAGAGCCTGTAAGATCAAGAATATAAAGCGGTAAAACAATCATTTGTATGCCAGTTCCTATTAAAGATACAAGTCTACCTGCGGAATATAGCAAAAAATTTCTTTTTTGCTCATTTGTCATTAGAATTTCCCCCTGTTTTAGTCTTGTTATAGTGTTTTTATGAACTTTAAAACTTTATTTTAGCGCCCCTTTGCCCCGCTCCCCACCCCACAGTTAGCCCACAGCACATTTGGGATTTCCAGGGGCAAGGTAGTAAAATAATTATATATTCTTAAAAGAGGTGATTTTTGTGAAGTCTTACCCCTCAGAGTTAAAAGCTAACGTTGTTAAAGAGCATGTCGAAAAAGGTGTTTCTTGTTCTCAACTTAGTAAAACTTTCAACATCCCTACCAGAAATATCTATAAGTGGGTTAAAAAGTTTAGAGATTCTGGTGAGAATTATTCTTGCTTTTTCAATGGCCCTTTTAATAAAAATTCCATCGTTTCTCGTGGTTCTAAGGTTCCTCCTGTGGTTTACGAGAATTCCGGTGTCGATTTGGATGAGATTTCTCGACTTTGTATGGAATACCCCGATCTCGCTCAGACTCTTCAAGCTTTGAAAAATTTGGTGATCGAAAAGGATATTGAGATCAGAGTTCTTAGAGAACAAGTTGAGTTTGTAAAAAAAAACTTGAATCAGAGAAAATGATGGAAAATAGACATGTTGATTTTAAATCTACCCCCATTTTGGATATTCAATATGTCAATAGGTTACATCGAGAGTACGGCGTTTCTCTTTCTTATCTTTTTGAAGAGTTTAACGTAAATTCTAGCTCTTATTATTACAAAACGAGGCTCTTCTTGGAGACCAGTTCTTTGTCAAAAAAAAAGCATTCTAATTCCAAAACTCGAGGTTTTTGCTATACTGTGAATGGCAATAAGGTTCCTGATGAATTTGTAATTGCTGAACTAATAAAAATTAAGGAACATCTCAATATGTATGTCTCAAAGCATTATTTGAAAACTCTTGGTTCTACTAAACTGTGTGCGTATTTTAGGAAAAACTTTGGTATAATTATCAATCATAAAAAGATGAGACGTTTGAAACACGAAATCGGTTTGGTTGGAAAATATACAAACCATTCACCACATCCAAGAAGAGGTCCTCAAAAACATGTTGCAACTGCTCCTAACCAATTTTGGGAAATGGATATCAAATACTTTAAAACTAAAGATGGTTATGTACAGGTGTTCAGCATAATTGATACTTTTGATAGACAAATTGTTGGTTCTTACATCGGTCCATCATGTAAATCAAAGGATATAGTTAAAACTATCTTTGAAGCTCTTAGGTACAGAGGAATATCAGGAAAAAACTTGATTATTAGATCAGATAACGGTACTCAATTCACTTCTTTGTTAACAGAAAATTTTATGAGAAATGTTGGTATAATTCATGAGTTTGGATATCCACATAATCCAGATTGTCAAGCCTTTATCGAATCTTTTCATTCAAGTGTCCAAAGAGAGTTTGTGCCTTTGAATACCTTTACTAATATTAGTGATTTCACTATGAAATACAAAGTGTATTTGGACTTTTATCTTAATATTAGACCTCATGGCTCTTTGAACTACTTGACACCAAATGAGTTCCATGTTTTATACAAAAAAAATAAAATAGAAATTAAGGAAATCAAAGAAAAACTTATCATTTTTGAGTAAAATCGAGTTATGCCTCTCTAATTTCTGATATTCGGGGCTCCGCCCGCGCCCATCTAAGGAAGAGTGAGTAGGATTTCCCACTGTTTTCGCCATATAAGGAAGGGAAGATCCGCACGTACCCGCCCATAAGGAAATAATTATTATAATTTTAACATATATTTTCGGATATTTCAAACTCGATTAAGCTCCTTAACAAATATAGTTGATGGAATAGGCCTTTCAACTCTTCTTTTTTGTCTGATTTTAATATCGCTATCGTTGTCACCATCTTAAACCCTCTAAATGAGTGTTCATCTATCCCTAACCTTATATCTTCCATATCTTGAAATTTCGTCCAATCTACTTTTACTTCAATCCAATCTAATAAATTACTCACAGTTCTCACACTTACACCATGTTCTTTCGCAGTTTCTGATATGCTCATCTTACGCAAACTTTTTACAAGGTTTTCTGTCTCTGCTCTTGTTATTCTTTGCCATCTATAACTTATCTTTTCATTTCTGAAGCTTTTCCCTGTTTTTTTACACATGTATCTTTGTGGTCTGTGTATCAGATATATTCTTTGTGTTCCAACTTTGCCAGCCTTGATAATCCTTTCTTTTGCTTTACCATTAAGTACTATATATTCTCGCTTGTCTTTACATCCTTTACATTTATACGGGCATTCTGGTATCTCTACCTTTTTCGAATATTCCACTTCAAAGTAAATTTCTCCATCTTTTCTCAAATCTTTTCTCTCTTTTAACTTAAAACCTTTGTCAATACCCAGTATTTGTGCTATAATTTTGGTTGTTCATGATATCACTCCTCTCTCTTTTTATTTTTTGTTTTTTTGTTCTATGAGGAGTGATATCTTTTTTTTACCCCTTTTGTCAAGTACCTCATCAACCATTTTTATTATACATCAGGTGAAGTGTCAATAGGATTGTTCCTATTATTCAAAAAACCATCCGGGAAATTCAAGCTTTTGCTTTGAAAGAACCCTAAAGGCTTCAGACCAGTTCCTGATCATCGCATATAGAAAGCTTAAAGCATGATTACTGCTAACATCATCATTTTCGCTGAGAGAGGATGATAAGGTTTTTATGATCGTTTCAAGTTCCTGAACGGTTGAGTTTCTTTGTAATGCAGGTTCCATAATTTGAACTAAATGATTAAACTTACTTAATAAAAAAGGTGCACGTCTGTTTAATTCGAATAATAAGCTTTTATTATTTTCTTCCAACCTTTCATAAGTCCATGGACGACTAAAGGCTTCCAGCTTATTTACGTCTATGGTTTCAATAGGCATCATTCTTGAGTGAAAAAATAAATCCACCCATTGAACAGGCAAAATGGAAGACTTAATTTTTTGAGGCGGCTCTCCGATCCACAGCAAATAGCTTGACCATAGTGGGACAACATAGATATTTTCATTCGTTACAGAACGTATTCTTTTGAGCATTGTCGCTAACACAGATGGAATTGACGGTAAAGGGATTCCAGCTGCTAGGAATGATCCGGTTAAGTCCATACAATGGAAGACTACTCTCCCTTTTTCTTTTCTTAATGAAAGGAAAATTTTGATCCACTCAGTATCATAGGCATCATCAACATAACCTTTTTCATCATATACGTCAATCAAAATTGTATCAAATTTAGTGTTTAGTTTTTTGACTCCGTCTCTAAAATCGCAATAATGTACTTTATAATCATTAAAAAGAGAATGTAATTCCTTCAATGACTCATCTATTTCTATACCAATCCCCTTAGTGGTTATTCCCCATTTATGGAGTAATTGCGCGAAGGTACCAGCTCCATATCCTAGGGCAAGAACATCACTGTTATTTATTGATGCAGCAGACCAAGCCAGGTAATCCCAATATTTATACGATAAATCACTTTTTACTATGACAGAATGAATCAATGGAGTAGGTTCTCCTGTCTTCGGATTGCAAATTACTACTGCATCATTAATCATTTTCCATGTATTTAAAGACATTACCAGTCGCCTCCGATAATATAATTTTTGGATTTACTTCATCACATACCCATACCCGGCTTTGATTCATGAAATTGGGTATTTCCATGATCTCTGGGAATGAGTGGGTAAACAAATGATGTCTGTACCATAATCTCCATTTTGAGGGATCTTTGATTAGAATTTGCCGAAAGAAACTCATTAAGGATGACGCTGAAATAAAAATATCATTTGGCATAATTGGTAAAGAAATTAAAAGTTCGTTTTCAGTTGGTGCAATGGCTCCTATAATCGGCGTTTCCAATTTATGTAGCAAACGGAAAAAGCCACTTCTCAGATTGATGGTCGAACTGATAAACGGTAAGTGGAGAGGGGTTTTATCGTTGCCAGACCCAGTCATTCCATCTAAAAAAAGAACGACAATGCCACCTTTTTTTAGATGGCGTGCAATACGTAATCCGGTTGACTGATTTTCAGCTATGACCATTTGTATATTTAATTCATCGTACACTTTTAGCCATTTTTTCAATTGCTGCTCACTGTTATATGATTCTTGATCGACGACGAGTAAAACCAGATTGTCGGGTCTTACTTTAACTACTGATTCAAGAATAGTTTTGAAAGCATAACGATAAACACCATAATGTATAAAAACTAGAGCTAGACCCTGATTTGCGTATATTTGTTGAATTTTTTCTAAGCCTAATCCGCTGATTTTTTTAAAACCCTGATAAAAGTCCGGATTTTCCCGGTATTCTTCAGAATTTTCTATATAATCGCAATAATTTTTCCAAACTTCATAAGGGTCATATAGGCCTAAATATTTTAATTCCTTGATGATGTTAGAAAAGGCCATAAAATAATCTAAATTTAATCTATTTTCAACTTTATCCATTTTTTCTGCCTCCTTCTTTTAGCTTGTTCTTTGTGTAAAAATGATTCAAAAGTGATATTAAGATTTCGAGAGGAAGATCATAATCTCCCTTCAAGATATTTCCGCCTCCTGTGCCTTCGACCAAGTCAGCCCCGATCACTGGGGCAGATCCTTCAAAGATCTTTTGAATGATTAATATTAATTCATTTTTAGTGAATCCACCGGGAACCCCGAAATCGACAAAGGGAAATAAAAGCGGATCCAAACTGTCCAAATCAATGGATATATAATTTGCACAATCCTCATACTCCTTTTGCCATTTTTCAATCAGATGAATAGAAAATGACGCCTTAGGAATTTTTATGACCTTTGGATGATCCACTATCTGTTTTTCAGTCCGATATCCCCTGCTTCCCAATTGGATAATTGCTCGTATGAAAGGCGGTTCAGAAAGATGTAAGAATACATTTCCATGGTCTAACTTATGGGTTGTTCCATATAGATCGTTATGAGCATCAATCACCCATATAACGATTGGTTTATTTAAAGCCTTCAATGCTACTGCAACATCGTAAGTATAGGAATGGTCACCTCCTACACATAAAAAAGGTAAAGAATTTTTTATACAGAATTTTACAATCTGCTGAATTGATTCTCTCTCTGAAGAAGGATCGTTGATAACGTTTCCGATATCTAGTAATTTTCCGCACTCGATTTGACGGTCGGAATCAATATGAAAAAAGTTGATTGGAATAGGAACAGGATATTGGTTCTCATATTCCAGCTTATATGAAGCTTGTCTTAAAATATTTGGGAATTTGTCTACGGTTGAGATCGGTGAACGACTGCCATTCTTAAATGGTACACCAAATATGACCATATCAGGATTTTGACCAGTGAATACATAATTAAAAAAAGGTTTCTCTTCAACTGTCGGCAATTCAAGCCAATCTGCTCCGTCTGGTAAGTATTCCACTTTATAGTAGGAGTCATGATCAAAATCGTGTAAGTATAAGAATTCATTTTCCTTTTTTACGATACTGTATTGCCTTATTTCCATAATATTCCTCCTTGTGTAAATAAATACTGTCTTTAGAAACTCTAAAACACGTATTGTAACTAACTTTTAATACCTTCAATATTGTACTTTTACCTCCT
>NZ_JBSVZD010000025.1:0-28261 GCF_054051725.1 Petrotoga sp. DB-2
TTTTGTTCTATGAGGAGTGATATCTTTTTTTATCCCTTTTGTCAAGTATCTCATCAACCATTTTTATTATACAGCCCGGCTGTATTGACAAAATAATGTTGATATGTTATAATGATTTTTGTGGACTTAGTTAATGGGACGTAGCCAAGCGGCAAGGCGACGGACTTTGACTCCGTTATTCGTAGGTTCGAATCCTACCGTCCCAGCCAAAAAAGGGAGGTTATACCTCCCTTTTTTATTACGTTTCTATCATTGGATATTCGACGGAGTTGCAACTTGAGATGTATCTGTAGAATTATTAGAGGTATTATTAGCTTCTTCTATTTCTTTTTGTACACTTTCTATCATACTATCAATATTAGTATAATAGTTGGGATCAATCTCTTTTATTGTTTCCAAATAAGACAATTTAATTTCCTTTAACCCTAACAAATCAGTTAAATCTAATCCAACATCTAATGCTTCTAATTTAGTATCGGTTGCTGCCTGGGTAGAATCTACAACTGTTTGAACATTTACCAAGATTTCAGTGATCTGTTGTTGAAATAGTGAAAATAAATATTGGGATCCTAAATACGAGGCGTATTGTTTTAACTGATCCAACTGTATCTTCGAATAGCTAACTTTTACTTCTGGATCTTGAGGGTTCAATTGATAATAAAGTTGAACAATTGTTTTAGAAGTAGGATACTGCGCGTAAAGATCGGCTAATACCTTTTTTAACTTTTCAGTGTAATCTTGTGATTTAGTTTGTAATTCTGCTCTCATAACGCTTGCATCTTCTGTAGTACGTACTCCCAAAGCCTCAAGGGATTCTTTGGAACTCAAATAACTTTTAGCATCTTGATATTTCGATATTTCACTCGATAAAGAAGTACTTTTATCCGTAGTTGATTGAGCGTTCAATTCTTCGAGTTTGTTATTTATAGCATCCAAACCTAGTGAAACAATAGCTGGATCCACAAATTCAGATAGACTAAGATATTGATTTATGGAAGTAGTTTGATCACTGTATAAACCCATTAACTGACTTACAACCATTGTATATATAGCCAAATAATCAGAATCAACTTCCATTGAAATTTCATTACCTTCGAATACAATACTTTCTAGTTCTTTCGCTAATTCTTCTAATCTTTCTACATCTGTACCCGCTTTCGTTAACTCGTACATATACATCAATTTTGTATCGTAATAATTCCTTCCAAAGTTTTCACTTTCTTTATAATTAGACAACCAATTATCATACTTTTGACCTTGAACTGTGCTTTCTACTTCAGCATATACATCATCATACAAAAATATATCTTCGGATTTTTCAAATATTTTCTTATCAAGTACTCTTATCAAATGGAAACCCTCCGACGTTTGTACAGGTCCAATAATTTCACCAACTTGTCCATTAAAAGCTGCATCTTCAAAACTTTTTTCATACTGCCCGTGTTTTATCCATCCAATCTCTCCAGAATTAGTAGCATTAGAAGTAGCATTAGAAGTATCCTTTGAATACAAAGAAGCGGCATCTTCAAAGGTTATCTCACCTGTTTCAATCTTTTCCTTGATGCTATTGGCGGTTGCCTCATCTGAAAAAAGTATATGCTGTACTCTAACTTCTTCATAATCATTCTTTATACTTTCAAAGTTTTGTTCGATATAAGCTAAAGCTTCTTCTCTGGAAATTGGTGCCACTGCGTCTTTAACTGCAGTATTTATCAAATCGGTCTCCACTGTTTGTTGTAAACCCGAAATTAAGATGTTTCGAATATTTTGTTCACTACCGTAGTACTGAAGCATATTATTCCAATTTGATTCATCAGATTTGTACTGAGATATATATTGATCAACCAATGCATTTATCTGATTATTCACTTCTTCATCGGAAGGCAAAAGATCGTTTTGTTCAGCGTAATATCTTACAATTTTTTCGTCAAAAAGTAAATCTACCACTTGATTATCAAGCGTTAAATAATCAAAAACCGGATCCAACTGTTGACCGTAATACTGTTGATAGATCTGCGCTTGCTGCTGAGTTATGTTATCTACTTCATTCTTCATAATCCAATAAGGATAATCCAATTCTTTGCCTTCTTTAGTGATAACTAAAACAGAGTCTTCTTTCCTCAGGGTGTTTCCATTTTGTGAAGTGGTCACAGGGGTCCGAGATGATACATAAGTTGCCACAGACCACCAAACTATACCTGCTAAAAAACCTGCTATAACTATTATAGTGATCAGTCTTTCATGCTTTTTAAACCAATTATTCATCCACTAATGCCTCCTAATTGCTTAAAATTTTACTATCTTTAAAAATGAAATGACTTTGATTCTAATTTTACCACATTTTTTGGATTTGCTCAATGTTTAATCTTTTATTATTTAAAAAAGGGGATAAATTAATATCCCCTTTAAAGTCTCTATATTTTTGTTCTAATAGGTTTATCTTTAGAAATTTCCTCCAAAGCCAACAATCTATCCCATTTAGCATCAACATAATTTTGTAGTTCTTCCAGTATTTCGTTAGCATCTGGCCTTTTCATAAGTTTGCTGTATCTACCTAATTTTGCTACGTAATCTTTTATTGGTTTGAATGTTTTAGGCTTCTTGGTAACTTTGTAAACACCCATATTGTATTCCCATAATGGCCAATACTTAGTTTCAATAGCTAACTTCGTTACTTCTGGACCTGAATCGTCAGGAATTCTCCAAAATCTTACACATGGTGCCAGCATAGCAATGAAGGAAGGCCCTTTGAACTCTAATGCAGCTTGCATTTTTCTCATGAAATCCCAAGGTTCAGAAGTTGCTGCTGTTGCAGCATAAACACCTTCATGACCGGCTACTATATCAACTATACTCTTTTTCAACTGTAACTTCCCTGATATAGCTTTACCGACTGGAGCAGTGGTTGAATCGGCACCTGGAGGGGTAGATCCAGATCTTTGGTTACCTGTGTTCATGTATCCTTCGTTATCATACAAAATGTAAACAAAATCGTGTCCTCTTTCTATTGCTCCAGATAATGCTTGTAAGCCTATATCGTAAGTGCCACCATCACCAGCAAATGCGATAAATTTTATCTTATCGTTGTTTATTTTTCCTCTGTTTAGAAGGGATCTATAAGCAGCTTCTGCCCCGGATATTGTTGCGGCAACATTTTCAAAGGCGTTGTGTATATAAGGTACATTCCAAGAAGTAAATGGGTATATTGTGGAAGAAACTTCCAGACAACCTGTGGCAGCTGCCACTACAGGTTCATAACCCATACTTTTTGCAGCCAAAGTAGCCCAATTTGCAACCATCGGAGCATTACAACCCGGACACAATCTATGGCCTTGTGTAAAACCCCAATCATGTGTTTCAACGTATCCTACTATATCTCTAATATTAGGCACAATTATTCACCTCCGATTATTCTCTTAAACCCAAGTATCTTTGTTCATCAGCTATAAGATTACCTTGAAGAGCATCTTCAAATGCTTCTCTTATCATTTCAGGGGTTGTGTCTCTTCCTCCTAAACCATAAACATAAGAACCTAAAGAGGGTCGAGAAGCAACCTCATACAAAGAAGATTTTACTAAGGAATACAAGGGGGCTTCTTTCCCAAAAGACATTGCTCTATCTAAAACAACTACACCCTTTCTTCCATTTAAAACTTGCTGAAACTCTTTCTTAGGAAAAGGAGTAAAGACTTGAGGTTTCACCAATCCAACTTTCTGTCCTTCTTCTCTAAGTTGATCTACAACATATTTTGCTGTAGATGCAGTAGAATTCATAACGATCATTATATAATCAGCATCATCTACTTTGTACAAATCGAGAAAATCGTATCTTCTTCCAGATATCTTTTCGAATTCCTCAAAAACTCCAGGAAGCTCTTTGTAAGCATTTTTCATAGCTTCCTCTTGTTGACGATGATGCTCGAAGTAATAATCAAAAAGATCCAATGGACCATAAGTAACAGGATTTTTTGTGTTTAAAAGAGAGTATTTGGGATTCCAGCTTCCTACAAACTCTTTTACAACTTCGTCATCTAGCATCTCGAAGCTTTCCACTCCATGAGAAGTAATGAAACCATCTAAATTCACCATCACAGGTAACAATACATTCTCTTTTTCCGCCAATTTGGTAGCCATTATTGTAAAATCATAGGCTTCTTGATGGTTTTCAGTAAAGAATTGGATCCATCCAGAATCTCTTACCATCATGGCATCAGAATGATCACAGTGTATATTAATAGGTCCGGATAATGCCCTATTTACAATAGGCATTACTATTGGAAGTCTATAAGAAGCTGCTATATATACTATTTCTGCCATTAATGCTAACCCATTTGCAGCAGTGGCTGTCATAGTTCTAGCACCAGATGCCGCCGAACCTACTACTGCACTCATTGCTGAGTGCTCGGATTCTACAGGAACCATTACAGTATCTACGATGCCATCTGATACAAATCCTGCATAATATTCAACAATCGGTGTTTGAGGTGTTATTGGGTAAGCTGCTACCACATCAGGATTGATCTGCCTCATAGCATGTGCAACAGCAGCAGCTCCAGTAACCGTTAGTTTTACGGGCATATATTTTAACCTCCTTCACATTGTTTTTAAATAAATTCTGATTCGGGTTTCATTTCTATTGCGTTAACTGGGCATACAGCGGCACAAACACCGCAGCCTTTACAATAGTCCAGATTCACTTCTCCCAATTTCATCTTTTTACCATCAAGCCCACCACCTATGGCCATATCTGGACAATAAAGCCAACATTGCATACAGTTAGTGCATTTTTCTCTATCTATTATTGGTCTTTGAATCCTCCATTCACCGGTTTTGTACTCCCTTGCGGTGGCAGGTTTATCAATTACACCACCAATAGGGATATCTTTCCATCCTTTCAGCTCACTCACTAAGTTTCACCTCCTGGTAACCTCTCTCTAGTGCTCTAATATTGGCTTTTACCACTTCATCGGAGAACTTTTTGGAGAAAGCAGCCTTGATTTTTTCTTTAACAGCATCTAAAGGTACTATATCGGTAGCTCTTATCAAAGCTCCTATCATAACGGTGTTAGGTATACCTCTTTTTATTTCTTCCAATGCTATGTTCGTCGCAGGTATTACACCGATTCTTCCTTTATACCCCGTTAAATTTCTGACCTCTTCTATGCTTCTAGTTGTGTTGACCAACAACAATTTGTCCTCAGCCAACCCAGATGTTACTTCAGGGTTTTTTAAAAGTGTATCGTCTATGACAACTACCACATCGGGGGTCTCTATGTTACTTTTAATTCTTATAGGCACATCCGCAACCCTGTTAAAAGCTTTCATTGGAGCACCGGATCTTTCCGCTCCATATTCTGGAAATGAACTCGAAAATTTTCCTGATTCTTCTGCAGCTTCCGCTAAAAATTGAGAAGCACTTTTTGCTCCTTGTCCTGCTCTTGCATGCCATCTTATCTCAAAGTATTTTTCTGGCAAGGTTCTTATCCTCCCTTCATGTAATGATTTTAAATAAATTAGTTTGTTCTATAGTCACTCGAAAATATTGTGTAATCAATATTTCTAAAAATATTATCTATCCATTCATAAAATGAGAGCCTTTTATCGTTAATTTCTTGTTTTTCTAACATTTTCTCCAGATCCAAAAATCTGTTAATATGGCACTTAACCCGATTTTTTGCATATTCTATTGTGGTACCGGTAGTCATAATAAAAGGCCAATCACTAGCTTGTACAAGAAGAACCTCTCTCATCATCTGATTCAAAACCCTTTTTTGTAAATTTGAAGGACACTTAAAAGTATTGGCTTTTTCTATCATTCTTTCAGTTATCTCGTGAATATGCTTATAAATCCAATCGTTTTTCCCATTAAGCCAAACATCATGGTATCCGCCCGCGCCCCAAGATGATTCGCCGGGATAAGTTACTTGAACTTTTTTAATCGCTTGTAAAACCTCAGTAGGTACAGAAAAATCTAAATATTCACTTTCGCAAGATTGCCTAAAAAGCTCTTCCAAAAATTTCGGACCTTCATACCACCAATGGCCAAATAGTTCAGCATCAAAGGGAGCTACAATTATTGGTTCTTCTTCATCTAAAATTGCCGATAATTTCTTGATTTGCGAAGTTTTCTTACATAAAAAATCTCTGACATGCTCTTTTACAGCGTTTCTGGCTTCTCTAAGATCGTATATTTCTTTTTTGTCCAAGGATAATAATTTATTGGTAATACGATGATATTTTATTCCTGTATTACACCTTGTTCCACTTGGATCTATGTATGGCTTAATGTAATCTTCTTCTCTATCAAAACCAATATCTCTGTAAAATTCTCGATATCTTGGATCGCCAGGATAACCAACTTCAGAACTCCATATCTGCTCACTCGATTCAGGATCTCTGGCAAAAACAAAAACTTTATTTGGGGTGATGATAGGTCTATATACACCATACCTCGGCTTACTGTCTGCATAAGTAAAACCGTGTGTATCAACGAAAAAGTATCGTATATCTTCGTCTGATAAATATTTGTCAAGCCCTTTAAAATAAGCACATTCTGCCAACCACATCCCTTTAGGATGCTTACCAAAATATTTTTTGAAAGTTAACACGGCAGATTTTATTTGAGCCCTAATAGCCTCCGGATATTCCCGATAAAAAGGTAGATATCCATGAGTGCCATTAGATGTTATCACTTCAATGTAACCTTTATCTTTAAATTCCTTGAAAGCTTTTATTATATCTTGATTATATTCTTCAGAAAAAATATCTAAATCTTCTATTAACTCTTGCCTATAATGTTGGGCTAGTCGGTGCGTCCTAGGATCTTCATCTTTTGTCCTAATTATCTCTTTTTCGGTTAATTCTATCAAATTTAATAAATATTTGTGATATTTTTCTTTTAAATCATTTAAACTAAACATCTCTATCAACGCTGGAGAGAGGCTTATTGTAAGCTTAAATGGAACATTATCTTTTTCTAAAGATTTAAAAATTTTTATTAAAGGAATATATGTCTCAGTTAAAGCCTCAAAAAGCCATCTTTCTTCCATAAAATTTTCAAAGTCTGGATGGTGAATATAAGGCAGATGAGCATGCAATAAGAGCAAAATTTTTCCTTTTTTACTCCTAATAATTTCAATCACTTCCAAAATTGGTATCACTGAATTTTCTTTTGTTTGTAAATATTGTTTCGCTACTCACCGAGTGTTTTTCAATATTCCAAAGCCCAGGTTCTTCTTTTTTATCTTCTTTGATGATTTTTCCATCTTCTATCAAAAACCATTCTTCTTTATCTGAACTTTTCATGGATGAAGAAGGCGTTGTAATTTCATTTGATTCTATAAAAGGAGTAAACTCACCTTTTTTATCTTTTACTCCAAGGAAAGCAATATAGGTGGAATTATCTTGTGGGAGGTGGAAATAAGTATTGCCGTTTTGGTCTAATTTTAAATCTGTTTCAATAACCTTTTTTTCTGCTCCTAGATCCTCTGTTGATTTTTTTATGATCCTTATAGCAATATTAGAATTTTTTGTTAATTTTTTTAGTTTTTTTCTACTTTTTTCAGAAAAGTTCCAGTAAACATATACCCAGTTAGGATTGACAGGCATTAATTTAAGTTTTTCCCTTTCATACTTTTGAGGAAGCTCTTTTGATTCATTTGATTTTGGGAGCTTTTGTAGATTTTGTAGATTTTTTGCTAATTTTGTATAATCCGAGACTTTCTCAACTCTTTGGTTTGAAGATTCTTCTATCCTTTTAATCTCTTTTCTAACTGCCCTTAAAATCTCTTTTTTATTCATATTTCGTTTTAATTTAATACCTAAATTTTTTGCAATATTCCTCAATTCCTGTATTGTAGGCTCATCAACCTTAAAAGTATCTAATAATCTTTTATCCAATTCCTTTACTTCCATGAAGCACCTCCCAAACCTATAGACACTTTAGAAACTCTAAAACTTTATATATAGCGTCCCTTCGACCCACAACCTGCCTTCTAACGAATTTATTTTTAACATTCAATTCCCTACATAATTGTATCATAAGAAAATTAAATAATTTGACAATAGAGAATTAAATATTGACAAAAGAGATTCCTTGTGATATTATATATTTTGAAAAGTAAGACAGCGGAGCGTAGCGCAGTTGGGAGCGCGCCGGTCTTGGGCACCGGAGGTCGCTGGTTCAAGCCCAGTCGCTCCGACCATTAACGATTCAATGCGGCCGTAGCTCAATTGGTAGAGTATTGGCCTTCCAAGCCAAGGGTTGCGGGTTCGACTCCCGTCGGCCGCTCCAGCGCCTGTAGCTCAACGGATAGAGCATTGGATTTCTAATCCAAGGGTTGAGGGTTCGAGTCCCCCCAGGCGCACCAAACTTTTGGTGGCTGTAGTTCAGTGGAAGAACGCCTGACTGTGACTCAGGATGTCGTGGGTTCAAATCCCACCAGCCACCCCAGCCATAAGAATCCTAATTTTAGGATTCTTTTTTATGAAAATTCAGTGAGAACACTCTCCAACTTCCTTATCTGCCGTGAGGCCGTCTTATCAGAGATGAAAGCTGTTTTTATTATTCATACTACATATAACCCCTTTCTAAACATATAAGGCTTAACAGTTTCAGTCTTAACTGGTTTTGAAAGCTCTGCAAGTTTAATATAACTTCCCTTGTTTTGTATACCTTTCACAGTATACTTTCTACCTTCGTATATTACTATATCCTTTGGTTGATAGGAATACCTTTGAGTACGAATACTTCTTCTACCTTTGGATATTTTCTGCCCTCTAAACTTTCTAAGGTTCTGTGTATTGTAATTTTTGTTTCGGGTTCTTCTACCGTTAAATAGTTCTTGCCCTTTCTTAGTCAAACCATCTCTTGTATCTATATATTTTGTGTCATAAAACTTTTCTAACGAACGATTATTTCTTCTGATTTGTTCAAAGTATATAGGTTCTATTCTTCTTTGATTAGTTCCACCTGCAATACAGAAAGCGTCATTGTAATGAGTCTTGTCAAGGTTAAGGGCTATTCTTTTTAACTTGGTTATATAACCGTATGTATGTTTACAATCAAGTATGTTAACTAACTTCCACCTAACAGTAGACATAAATGTAGCTTCTTTTAATGGTTTTTGTACAGGTTTCATACCGTAAAGTTTGCCACCTTTTAAGTGGTTTTTAGGATCATGGCATTTAGTACAAAGCGTAATTAAATTACTTGGTCTATTACTTCTATCGCCTTTCCAAAAACCTATGTGATGTACTTCAAGTGGGACGTTAGTCTTACCACATAATTGACAAGTGTAATTGTCTCTGTGTAATATATACTCACGAAGATTGTAAAAGTTTTGTTGCTCACCTTGTTGGTACTCTATACCTTCTATGTTAGGATTTTTAATCTTTTGAGTATCGAATTTAGCTACTTCGATTATTATATCTGTTATAGGAAGTATCTTCTTAATGAATTCTATAAATCGAATATGAGTATCTAATTTATGTTTAATCGATGGCGCTAACCAACTTTCCTTGAACCCCTTTTGGGGTGTTCCCTTCCTAGAAGATACTCTGTTATCGAAACGAGGTTCTCTGTACCTTAACCCATTTCTTCTGATTCTACGATACATACCCTTTTCTTTGATAAGCTCACTTACATCATCCCTAAGTTCAACTTCACCTGATAATACTTCTTCTTTTTCTGTTACAGCAGAAAAACCTATATGTTTGTGACCGCTATCTACACCAAGCGTTATAGGTTGAGTGTAATGCGTTGTGTCATAAGTAAGTTGTATAGTGAACGGTTTGTTTCTAACTACTTTTGCTTTACCTTCTCTAAGTAAATGTCTAACTTTTCCACGTCTATTAGTAGGCATTAGAGGAGTACCATCTTTAGCAATAACGTATACCATTTTTGAATCTCCTTTCGGAAATAATACAGACTTTCGTCTGGTAGGTCCACATCGCCAATGTTATATCGGGTTTGTCGCCAGCAACACTTCTCCTACCCCTCAGAGATGTTTAATCACTGACCGCAGGGTCTGGAACTTGTGGAGCATTCCAGAGTGCCTATTTAGTTTACACCATTCCGATATAACGTAGCCCCTTCAACATTCGCTAGTAATAGCCGATTGCTGGTGGCTGAGGCTAATCAACTAGGGCTTGTTTGTCACAAGCTCCCGTCTTTCGACGGTGGAGAGTTGACTTCCTCCATTGTACACATAAACCTCGGTCCCTAAAGATGCCAAAAAATCTATAACTTCCACATCAAAGTTGAACATTCTTATACATCCGTGAGATATCCTTTTGCCTATTTCCCATGGTTTTGTTGTACCATGAATCCCATATTGAGGGTTTGAGAGTTGTATCCATCTTGTTCCCATTCCATTCATTAGAGATCCGGGTGGTATATATTCATCGTACCAATACAATGCAGGGTCTTTCTCTTTGTATGAAATTCGATAGTAACCGGGCGGTGTATAATCACTCATACCAACCGCAACGATATAAGTTTTTAACAACTGATCATGAAAATACAGGTGCATCTTATTTTGCGAAAGGTTTATTTCTAAGCGTAAAGGACTTTCTTCATATTTAACTTGTCCTATCTTTAAAGCTTGTCCAGGATATATCAAAGAAGGATCTTTTAGATCGTTCATGTTGACCAAATCTCCAGGAAGAACTTTGTATTTTTCAGCAATTTTATATAAACTCTCACCTTTTTGCACGATATGGTAACCATATACTTCATGTCTTTGCTTTGGTTTTAAAACGTTCTCGGTAGCTACAACATTTGCCAATTTCAAAAAGGTGACTTTTCGTTCAAAAAGTATTCCATATCTATTTCTAAAAGTAAAAACAGAGTCATAAAACCCATCTTCAAAGTTACCCAGCAGCCTTAAGAACTCATCTGTACCTTCAAAAACGGTATCCCCCACCTGTACTTTTACTAATTCCAAATCTTCTTCTGGGTAATAATCCAAATAATATTGATAACCATTTTCCACGACAGAGGTGGTTATTTCAACTTCTATATTTGGAGCGAATAAGGATTTTTCCAAAAAATTTGCAAAAAACTGTGAAACATTTTTCCCTACTTTATCTGTAGAGGTTACTAAGAATGAATAATAATCGCCTTTAAAAGCATTTAAATTAACATAAAAGGAGAAATCACCGTTTTCTTTTTCATACAAGGTTAATTTCTTTCTATCTCCCCCATCATATATGTATACATTTGGTTTTTGCGTAGTATTTATATAACTTTCTAAATTAATTTTCACAATATTTTGAGTTTGATCATATTCAACGGGATACAAACGAAAATAATTTTCAGAAAAAAGTACTGAAAATAAAGTCACAAATATTATTAGCGATAATCCTTTTGTGATTTTTCTCAAGTCGAAGTTCCTCCTTACTAGTAAAAATGGTCACCTCGTTTTCCTCTTTTTCAAACCCTATATCTTCTCTTGAAACATCGTTTAAAACTATCATATCAATCTTTTTTTCTTTTAATTTCTTTATGGCATTCTCTTTTAAGTTCTCTGTTTCCGCAGCGAATCCAACAAGTATTTGACCAACTCTTTTTTTCCTTCCTAATTCTTTTATTATATCAGGATTTTTCTCAATTTCTAGATTAACTATTGTATCTTTTTTTAACTTTTGTTCCGAATAATTTTTTATTCTTACATCGCTTACTGCAGCTGTCATAACTATTATGTCATTATCTTCAAAATGCTCTAATACTCTTTCTCTTAATTCTTTAGCACTTTCTATTCTTATGATTTTTTTTATAATAGATGGTGGTTTTAAGTTGGTGGGTCCAGATATTAAAGTAACCTCAGCTCCTCTGTTTGCGAATTCTCTTGCTAATTCGTAACCCATTCTTCCACTGGATCTGTTTGATAAAAACCTTACAGGATCAATATTTTCAATCGTGGGTCCGGCTGTAACTAAAACTTTCTTATTCATAAAATCCTTTTTGGAAAGTAGGTATTCACTGTATTCTAATATTTCACTATTATCTGGATACCTTCCTTTACCAAATTCTCCATCTGCTAAGTGACCTTCTCCGGGGTCTATTATATACCAACCATTTTGTTTTAATATTTCTAAATTCCTTTTATTAACGGGATTTTCATACATCCTAACGTTCATTGCAGGAACAATTAGTTTAGGATTTTTCGAATAAGCTAAAGCGGTACAAGAAAGTAGATCATCGGCAATTCCATGTGATATTTTAGCTATTATATTTGCTGTCGCAGGGGCGACGATAAACAGTTCTGCCCATCTAGAAAGCTCTGTATGGGGTATCCAACCGTTTTTAACATCGAAAGTTTCATAGTAAACCTCACAGTTACCTACTGCAGAAAAAATCTGGTCGGATATCCATCTTTGAGCATTTTTTGTCATGATAACTTTTGGATTACATTCAATCTGTCTCATCTTAGAAATTAGATCAACCGCTTTATAAATGGCGATTCCACTCGTTACACCGAGTAAAATGTTTTTCCCTTTTAAGTAAGGATACACAGAGAATTCACCTTCTTGGATTAATATCCAAAGTATTTGAGAATTCCAAAGCTCTTTTTAACCTTTTAATACTTTCATTTTTTCCTAAAATAATTATAGATTCGTACAACCCAGGAGTTACTAACCTCCCTAAAAGAGATCCTCTTATTGTCTGAAAAACATTTTTTCTACCAGTGATATTTAGAGCGGCTATTTCTTTTAAAGTATTTTCTACATTTGCAAGGTCGTACTCATCAATTTCTGAGAGTTTTCTTATCGTTATCTCGATTACTTCTTTAAACCAAGGTTTTTTCATGTATTTTTCGATAAATTCTTCTTCGTATTGGAATTCTTTAACAAAAAAATTTTTGGAAAATTCATAAAGTTGTTTTAATGTTTGAACTTTAGCTCTGGAAACTTCTATGATTTTTTTTACAAAAGAATCTTCATTGTCTATTTTGACGTTTGTATATTTAGCCCAATCATTAAAACTTTTGTGTATTTCTTCAATTGGATCGTTTCTCAAATGCACTTCATTTGTCCATAGAAGTTTAGTGTAATCAAAAATGGAAGGATTTTTTGAAACCTTTTTCAGATCAAATTCCTGGTATTTTTTCGTATAATCAAATATCTGTTCGTTAGCATTCCACCCTAACAAACTCAAGTAATTCAATATAGCTTTAGGAAGATATCCCTCTTTTCTAAAATAAGTAATCGAAACCTCTCCGTGTCTTTTAGACAAAGGAGACTTGTCTTCACCTAAAATCAAAGGCAGATGGGCAAATTTTGGAAGTTCAAATGATAAAGCATTATATATCAAAATTTGTTTGGGGGTATTAGAGATATGATCTTCACCCCTTATAACATGACTTATTTTCATCAGATAATCATCTATCACAACCGTGAAATTGTAAACCGGAATTCCGTTTGATCTTAGAATAACAAAATCATTTATATGAGACGTATCGAATTCTATAGTTCCTCTAATTTCGTCCAAAAAAGATATTTTTTGATCATTATTAACCTTAAACTTTACAACCACAGAATACTCATTGTTTTTTTTATATTTGTCTGGAAGATTATTACCTTCAAAAATTATTTCATTGCTTTTAGTAACTGAAAAATAAGCTTTTTCTTCATTTAAAAGTTGATCTATATAACCTTTGTATATGTCTAGTCTTTCACTTTGCCTATATGGCCCATATTCAACAGGTTTATCAATCCCCTCGTCGTAATCCAAACCTACCCATTTCATTTCTTCTAAAATGGCATCTTCGTACTCTTTTTTGGAGCGTTCCATATCGGTATCTTCAATTCTTAGAATAAACTTCCCGTTATTTTTCTTAGCAAAGTACCAATTAAACAAGGCTGTTCTCAAACCCCCAACGTGTAGATGACCCGTGGGACTTGGAGCAAATCTTACTCTGATCATTAGTTTTTCACCTCTTCAATACCTTTCAAAATTCTTTCCAGTTCATCAATAGACGATACTTGCTTTACCTCTACTAATTTTCTGTTATCAAGAAATTTATCCTCTATCAAAACTTCAGTTATTCTATCTGTCCATCCGCCTGAATTTTTCATTAACAATATCGGTTTTTTGTAAGAATAAGCCCCCAAAATTTCTATAGCTGTGCCAATTTCTCCTCCTATACTTACAACCACATCGACATTTTTTAACAAAACAAAAGAACGCATATTAAGATCCAACCCTGTTTTTATAGGAAAATCCAAATAACCGTTCCCTTCCTGTTCCCAGGGTAAAAAACCAATAACATGCCCTCCCCTATTTTTTACAGCCTTTGAAACTAATTGCATTATTCCATCACGTCCACCGTTCATTAGAACCCAATTATTCTCTGCTATAATTCTACCGACATCATCACAAAGTGAATTTAAAGATTTAATTGGCTCTTTAAAGATGTTTCCGGAATATCCGATAACTCCTACATTCAAACCGATCACCAACCCAAATAACTTTCTTTGACTCTCGCGTCATTCAAAACCTCTTTTGGAACACCCTTAGCTATAACTTCACCCTTGTGTAAAACATAAAGTTCATCAACTACCTGAGCAATTTCATCGACACTGTGATCCGTAACAATTATTGAAATCCCACTTTTCGCAAGTTTTCTAATTATTTGTTGTATATCCTTAACGGTTATGGGATCTATTCCAACAAAAGGCTCATCCAAAAGGATTACCTTTGGATTTGTTATCAACGTTCTAGCAAATTCTAATTTTCTTTTTTCTCCACCAGATAAAGAATAAGACTTTTGGTGCATTAAATTACCCAATCCAAACTCTTCCATTATACTCTTAATTTTTTGATCTGCATCTTCAATCTTAAGAAGATCGGCGATCATTTCAAGATTATCTCTAACAGATAAGTTCCTGAAAACAGACGGTTCTTGAGGCAGATAAGCCAATCCATTCAACGCTCTTTTGTGTATAGGAAGATGAGTTATATTTTGGCCATCGAGGTAAACATCCCCTGAATTGGGAACAACTAACCCTAAAATTATCTTGAAAAGAGTTGTTTTCCCTGCACCATTTGGTCCAAGTAATCCTGTAATTAAGCCGAATTTTGATTGAAATTGAACATTAGCTAACACAATCTTTTTCCCATATGTTTTACTAATGTTTCTACAATCAACAATAACCTTTTCCATAACTATTTATTTTTAATTCTCATTCAAATACTGAATAATTTTTTCGGTTAAATCTAATTCTGGATTGTAATAAACCACACCGTTTTCATTTAAAATCAAATCGTAACCATTTTCTTTTGCATACTGAGCTATCTTTACTGTTACTTCCGAAGCGATGTTTGCCATTTTCTGCTGATACTCATTTTGCAATTCTTGTTGATATTGATTTACACGAGTTTGTAATTGTTGAAGATTTTGTTGCAGTACTTCCTCAGTCGCACCCGAACTCTGTAAATCCTTGAACTGCTGTTCCATTTCATTGATTTTCCCTTGATAATATTTTAGATCGATTTGGTACATGGATTCCAAATCTTTCCATTTGTAGTAACTTTCTACTGTCTTTTCAAAGTTTACATAACCAATTTTGAGATTTGAATCTGTTTGAGAAAATGAAATAACCACGAACAAAATGGTAAATACCATCACAGAAAGAACTTTTCTTGTTGTATTGCTCACAACATACACCTCCATAAAATTTTGAAATTTATAATTGCTTATTAAAAGTTCTTTGTTTTTTTGCTTCAAAAAGTATAATTCCAGCACTAACCGATACATTTAAAGACTCAACGTTGTTAAACATCGGTATGCTTACTAATTCATCACAATGGTTTTTAACGTTTTTTCGAATGCCATTCCCTTCATTTCCAAAAACCAAGCATATGTTTCCTTGCCAATCGATTTCATAATAAGGTTTGCCCTCGACATCTGCTCCATAAACCCAAACATTTTTCTTCTTTAATGTTTCTATTGTATTGGAAAGATTGGTTACTTTAATTATTGGTATCTTAAATATTTGACCAGAAGATACTTTTATAACAACAGGTGTGACTTCAACAGCATTATCTTTTGGTATTATAATGGCATCAACCCCTGCAGCCACCGAAGTCCTTACAATAGCTCCAAAATTATGCGGATCTTGTATTTGATCCAAGATTACTAAAAATAGTTTTTCTTTTCCTTCAATTATATCCAAATTTTCATATTTAAAATCGTTCCCGATATCAATGACGATTCCCTGATGCTTGCTTGTTAAAGCCATCTTTTCCAAAACTTCATTGGGGGAAAAACTGTAAGAATATCCTAAATTTGCAACATCTTCGACGATTTCTTTTAAAGACCCTCTTTCCGTTTTGGAACTACTGAAAAAAATATGCTTTACAGGATAACGAGTCTCAATAATCTCTTTCAATATGTTTTTTCCGTATATATACAATTATCGATCACTCCCAATAATTCCTCTATTCTTGAGTAACTTTTAGTCAAAAAAAGGTATCCAATGACTGCTTCAAATCCTGTAGATTTCCTATAATCATTGTCGTTGCCTCTTTTCTTCGCACCGTTCGAATTTTCCGCTCGTTTGTAATACTGCATTTCTATTGGAGTTAAATGATCTAACACAATATCAACAAACTTTGAATGAGCTTTTGCACTTAAAAAATCTTTTGTTTTTTCATAAAGATCTTTTGTTTTTATCCTGCCATCCTTTAGCAATTTCACCTTGTAAATCAAACCTATAACAGCATCTCCAATATAGGAAAAGTTCTCAATAGGTATTTCACGCAGATCCGCAAGTTGGAGATTTATAATTTCATCGAATCCTTTCATACAGTCAATATCTCCCTTTTATATAGTTCCAAAATCATATCTACACACTTTTCGATGGAATAATTATCTTTAACAAAAATTTTAGCTTTCTTTTTTAATTCTTCGTATGACGATAAATCTTTTAATAGTTTAAGTATTTCATGAGAAAAATCATCTTCATTTAAATCTTTGATCATAATTCCACCTGCATCTTCTTGAGAAAGTATATCATAAACACCTAATTTACCCAAAGCGACTACCGGAGTACCAGCAGCCATAGATTCTAGAATAACTAATCCTTGTGTTTCAGTGTACGAAGCAAAAATAAATAAATAAGCTTGTTTGTAGGCATCTATTACCTTTTCTCTTGGTTGTGAACCTGTAAAAATAACATTATCAGCTATGTTTAGCTCCATAGCTAACTCTTCCAATGCTTCTTTTTCAGGCCCTCCACCAACAATAACAAATTTTACCTTTGTTTCCTCTAAAAGTACTTTCTTAAACACCTTCAAAAGAAAACTTATGTTCTTTTCCTTTCCCAACCTACCCACAAATAAAAGAATTCTGTCATCATCTTTTATTTGTGGATATTCTTTTTTCAAATCCCAGCTAATAGGTTTATCAAAAGAAGCTAGGTCTATCCCAGTTGGAATAGTTACAATATGTTCTGAAGGTACACCATATTCAACGAGCGTCTCTTTTATATTGTCTGTAGGAGCAATTATTTTATCCGTTTTTAAACACCAATTTTTTATGATTTTTTGAACAAATTCTGGTTGCGGCCTAACTATCGATGGTAGGTAGTGCAAATAGTAATCATACATAGTATGATGTGTCGCTACATGTTTTAGTTTTAACATACGTGAAACAATTCTTGCAAGAATTCCCATAGAAAAGGGATCGTGATAATGTATTATATCCAAGTTTAACTCTTTAATTTTAAAAATTTCTGGAGAAAAAGGTAGAGCAATCCTCTGCTCTTTCTCGAAGACAAACTTAACAGCCGGAAATTCAAAGATTTTATCATCGTTCCTTTTATAGTCAAATTTATATTTTGGTACAAATAGATAAACATTGTGTCCTCTTTTTTCCATTTCATCTTTATAGAGTTTTATAGCTGTAGCAACTCCATTTTTCTGCGGTAAATAAGTATCGGAAAACATTCCTATATTCAATTGCATTTCCCCCTTATAAAATTCATACATGTATTATTATAACAAAAATTCACTATTTTTTGAGGTTGAGTTTTTAAAGATGATATAATAATAAATGAACTGTTATACTTTGAAGAGGTGTTTTTTATGAGAATAAAAGTACTTAACCCTGAAGTGGTAATGAAAATAGCGGCTGGAGAGGTTGTATCTGGGCCAAGCTCTGTAGTTAAAGAATTGGTAGAAAATTCTTTAGATGCCCAAGCAGATAATATAACCGTTGAAATACTTGATGGTGGCAAATCGCTAATTAAAGTCGATGATAACGGAATTGGGATGGAAGAAGAGGAATTAGAATTATCTATACTTCCTCATACCACAAGCAAAATTTTCTCCATTGAGGATCTTTATCAATTAAAAACATTTGGTTTTAGAGGTGAGGCCCTTTCTTCAATTTCAAGGGTTTCTAGAATGAAAATGACCTCCAAACCACCTGAAAAAGAAGTTGGAACAATGTTAGAAATATTAGGCGGAAAAATAATAGAAAAAAAGAGGGTTAACTCATCAAATGGAACGAAAATAGAGATTATGGATCTTTTTTTCAACATTCCCGCACGTCGAAAATTTCTTAAAAGTGATTCTTCAGAAGGAAGATACGTTACAGAGATTATAGAAAAGTTTGCTTTTACGAACAACATTAACTTAACGTATATAAGAGACAACAAAGAAATCTACAAATTTTCTTCTGATATGGATCTAATTACAAAATGTTTAAAAATATATCCCGAGTTAAAAAGAGATGATCTCATAGAAATTGAACACAACGACTCATTATGCAAAATATCTGGAGTTATTTCACAACCAAAAGTTGGAAGAAATAACAGAACCGCCCAACACTTTTTTGTAAACAACAGGTATATTAAGGCGGCTTCACTTTACTCCGTTTTGGAAAAAGGTTACGGTGAGATGCTAGAAAAATCAATTCATCCTTATGGAATAATATTCATAGAAATACCATCAGATATGGTAGATGTAAACGTTCACCCTCAAAAATTGGAAGTAAAATTCACGGACGAACAAAAGATAGCTTCTTTACTTAAAAAAGTTGTAAGAGAGGCCCTAAAGGAAAACACTCACTTTACGATGGAATTCATAAGTAGTAACGATACCCCTGCTACAAATAATGAAAATTCTTCGTTCTCTGTTCAAAATTTATACAGCAAGAAAGAGCGTTCACAAAAAGTTGATCTTTCACAAAAAACTACGAATGCAGATTATTTTGAAAATACAGACGATTTTTTTAATAACTCTGAAATAGAAGATCTTCAGGAAGGAAATATCCATTTTGATAATGATAATAATTATAGACTTTATGAACCGTCAAAAACCTTTGATTTTAAAGGTTTTGAATATCAAAAGAATCAGACGTTTACACCTGTTGAAAAAATTAATTCTTTTGAAAAATTAAGCATTTTGGGCATAGTTGCTGAAAGATATCTTGTAGTCGAAGGGGAAGACAAATTACTTTTAGTAGATTTTCATGCCGCACATGAACGTTATATATATGAAATTTTAAAGGAAAACCTATACGAAAAAGGTGGACTTACTTCCGATCTTCTACTTAACCCTCTTAAAATATCTTTAGACGAAGTAAGAAAAGGAATAATTTTAGAAAACAAAGATCACTTAGAAAAATTGGGTATAAAATTGGAAGAAGAAGATAAAGAAATTATTGTAAAAGGACTTCCTTCCCTTGTGAAAATTGATGACGCTGAAAGATTGATATTCGAGATAGCGGATGATCTAAGAATATCAAATTTTGATCAACAATCAAACATACTTGATAAGAACTTGGCTACTATGGCGTGTAGAGCGGCTGTAAAAACTAAAGATAATCCTACCGGTATGGAAACACTTTTAAACAACATCTTTGAGAAAAAATTACTAACCTGTCCACATGGTAGGCCGATAATGATTCAAATTACATTTAAAACCTTAGATAAATACTTTGGAAGGACTTAAAAAGGGGTGTAGCTTTTTCTTACACCCCTTTTTGTTTGTTTATTTAACTTGATCTAATTCTATCAATCTCTCTTGAGAAGTATAATCTTCTATAGTTCCCAAGTGAGCAATGTATTCACGTAAAGCATCCGCGTCTCTAAAGTATGTATCGTAACCAGGTTTACCTTCAAGCATAGTGTATCCGTCTCCGCCTGCAGCTACATAGTTGTTGGTAACAACTTTATAAGTTTTGTTCAAATCAATGGGTTTACCGTTTATTTTTACGTTTGTAGCTTTTCCACCTTTTATTTCTGCAGTTAGCCCTGCAACATGTAACTTAGCTCCTTGGCCATCAGGAATTGTAGCAGCATAATTTAAAACATCCATTATGTCTTTCCCAGTCAACTCTAAAACGTACAATGTGTTTCCAAAAGGTAAAACAGTCAAAATGTCTCTGTAGGTTATATTCCCTGCTTCAATAGAGGCTCTTATCCCGCCACCGTTCATTAAAGCAACATCCGCACCTGTTTTCCAAATCATGCCATCTGCTATAAGGTTGCTTAGATTCGTTTCGTCACTTCTAACGTGGGCTCGTTCCCCATCGAGATATACTTTTGTCACTCCAACAACCTCATTCAAAGCCTCTGATCCAAGTTGATAAAAAGCATCTGTAAACATTTTTATGAAAGGATCTTCGGGGATATCAGATGTTAGTGGAATTACTTCTCCTCTCCAATCTACTATCCTACCATCATCAATCCATAAATCTATTCTCCCAATGTTCTCTGCATTCTCTCCAGCTTGTGCTACTATAACATTATTGATTACTACAGGTGTTTCTAACAAAGTATGAGAATGTCCGTCTATTATAATATCTACTCCAGATATATTTTCAGCTAACTCATCTGAGGTAGTGAACTCAACAGACAAGTTAGGCCTTCCTCCATCTGCATGATAACCTAAGTGCGCAAGGACTATAACTACATCGGCTTTTTCTTGGACTATTGGAAGATATTTCTTTAAAGTCTCTTCTGCATCCACAATTGTATTCTCGCCTAAATAAATTGGTTCTAAAACTTTCGTTTGTTCAGTAACAAGACCTATAATTCCAACTGAGAAATCACCATAGTCTTTTATGATGTACGGTTCAAAAATTGGTCCTCCATGTTTTTCATCGACAAAATTTGCCCCTAAGAATGGAAATTGTGCTACTTCATATTGTTTCTCAAGCACTTCAAAAGGTTTATCGAATTCGTGATTACCCAAAACCATAGCATCCAAACCCATGTAATGTAAAGCCAAAAAGTCAGGAACTGCATCCAACTGATCAGATTCTGGAATCCCTGTATTTACATCACCAGCATGTAGAAAAAGTACTGCTCCACCTTCCTTAGCCACTTCCTCTCTTGCTTGATTTATCAGGGTAGCTGCCCTGGCAAATCCTCCACCATCTTCCGTTCCCCACACATGTGCGTGAGTATCGTTCATGTGGAAAATTACTAAGTGATTAGGCCCTGCAAATACCGATAAAACTAAAACCATAACAACTAAAATGCCTAAGACTCTTTTCATTTTGTTCCCCTCCTTTTGAGTTGGTTTCAACCACACCCTAATTGGGACCAATAACTCAACTTCGCTTAAATATTAAATCTTCTTTGTTCACATCAAGATGTTTCGCAATTTTCGAACATTTAACAACAAAAGAATAATAAATTAATTTTTTTGTATTTTCATCAGCCAAACTTTCAAAGTTAGATTGTCCTTTAGCTATTACAATATCTGCTTCATTGTAGATATTTTTGAAAGATGGACTAACGAAGCTTAAATCGGTGCCCAAATATTCAGATCCACTATCAAAAGGAATAGAAACCTCTTTTAAAAAAATCTGATCGGCATCTTTTTTAGTTGCACATTTGTAAACTGGGCGAGATTTCAAAGCAGAATGAACTATCAAGTTGGGGTTTAATTCTTTCATGACCCTTATAAATAACTTATCAAAAACTATTTCCCCAGCATAATTATGAATAAAAAGCAGGAGCCGGGCATTTTCGATCTCTTTTTTAAATTTTTCTAAATCGTTTATTACTACCCTCTTTGTATTATAAAAATTTTGGATTTCTATCTCCAATTCGCCAAAGGAATTCCCCGAATTGTGGCAAAAAAGTTCTCCCATCAGTGATAATTTGAAGGCAGTATAAAGAGGATCTTTGCTAGAAAAACAAAAATCTAATAGATCATCATACACCTCTATAAAAAGTTGGTTTAAGTCAGCTTTTTCTGTACGAAAGTAATCATTTTCACCAAAAACATCATAAAAAGAATCATAAAATGTTTTTACCAAAAAATAAGGTGTATGGGCGGAAGTCACATCCTCGAATGTTGTTAAAATAACCTTTTTGTAATCATCAAAAATGTTATGAAAAGAATCTGAAGAGTTAGTATTAACTTTAGACATTAACTCAGAAGAGTGGTTTAGAAGACAATCGATACATTCATAATCTATATTCATCTCTGTTCACCCCAAGAATTTCTAAATTCCTTACAAAACTACTTTTAATTCTATCATTGTTTAATTAATTTAGTATTAGTTTTGTTTAGTATTTTGTTAAGAAAAATATCCCAAAAAATTGTTACTTCCCTTTCTTGACATTAAAACATTAAATCATTATAATATATTCGATAGCTTTAACATCAAATATTCAGCTTCTATTGGTTGTATCTGTCTTTAAGATAGATTAAACAACCTTATCTCAAATACATAGCAATTTTATTTTTAACAAACCATTTAATTTAATTGGATTTGGAGGTGAAAAAATGAAAAGAACATATCAACCATCTAGGATAAAGAGAAAAAGAACTCATGGCTTTTTAGCTAGGAAAAGAACATCAACTGGAAGAAATGTTTTAAGAAGAAGAAGAGCAAAAGGCAGAGAACGTTTAACAGTATAATGGAAGGGCAAACTTTCAAGAAAAAAGAACGCTTACGATTAAAAAGGAATTTCAAAAATGTTTTTGAAAAGGGCGGGCGTTTAATCGACAATAATTTTGTTATAATATACGCGCAAAATACTATGGATTACAACAGAATTGGTATAATTGTGAACAAAAAATTTGGCAACGCAGTTGTTAGAAACTCAGTTAAAAGATACATTAGAGAAATATATAGAACCAACAAAACTTTTTTCCCAATAGGATACGATTTCGTATTCATTCCAAGAAAAGAATTATCCAAAAATTTTAAACGAATAAATTATTCCCAAATGAAAAGTCTTATTTTAAAGTTGGTGAGGAAGATAAGCGAATGAAAAAGTTTGTTCTCAAGATGATAGATTTTTACAGAAAACATATATCGCCTGCAACCCCTCCCAAATGTATTTACTTACCGACATGCTCATCTTATACCTATGAAGCGGTGGAAAAGTTTGGAGTATTTAAAGGTTTGTATTTGGGATTTAGACGTTTTATAAGATGTAACCCATTACACAAAGGGGGCTATGATCCTGTCCCCGAACAGTTTTATTTTTTTGTCCATAAGCAAGGAAAAAACAAACAACACAGAAGGAGTGTATGACTTGAAAAAAGGATTGTTTATTTTGACGTTACTCTTATTTTTGAACTTTATCGCCTTTGCAATACCAGAGATAACGGTATCAGAGAGTTCTTTGAATAACGAAATTAATATCGAAATGAAATTATACAGACTGAAGTTAGATCAAAATGGACATATTTTAAATTTCGAACTCTACAATAGTAGAACGAAAAAATATAATTTAGTTTATGAGTATACAGGAGATAGCTACAATATTTTAGATACTCAAAATATGACAGAAATTTTACCAAGTAACTATAATATAAGATTGGCGGAAGATCAAAGTTATATCGAAGTAAATTACTTTTTCCCCAATGGAGGGCAGAAGACTTATAAGTTTTACAACGATCCTAACTATCATTTTGATGTTCAATTTAAAAACTTGAATGGTTACGTTGTTTTACCTAGCATATCCCTTTCATCTGGAATAAGATATAGTGACAATGTTTTTGTTTCATACATTGATAAATCACTTTTAACAGGTGAGGCTTTAGATTCTACACTAGCCATTTACACCCCGGAAGAGATAGAATTCTCTCAAAACCAATACTTATTCCCATTAGATTATTCGGATCAAAAAATAATCTCATATTTAGGTCCAACCAAGAAAATTTTTATAAAAGAAACGTTTGATGGTTTAGAAGAAGGAAATATTTACTCCACAGTAATAGATTTAATGCAGGATCTAGGAAAGTTTGGACCTTTCACTAATATTTTTTATTGGTTCGTGAACTTTTTCTGGTGGCTATTTAAAGTGACAGGGAATTTTGGTTGGGCTATAATACTTTTTACCCTCATAGTAAATGCAATATTATTCCCTGTATATGGCAGGCAAAAGAAATCCATGATCGAAATGAAACAGTTACAACCAGAGCTTGACAAAATAAGGAAAAAATATAAGAACCCTCAAAAACAACAAGAAGAAATGATGAAATTGTACAAGGAAAAAGGAGTTAACCCTGCCGGAGGTTGTTTGACTTCTTTGATTCCTCTGCCCATTATGATCATATTATGGCAGGTAATTTATTATTTTGAAGGTAGTTATGCATACAACCCCAGATTCCTCTTTTGGACAGATCTTTCTCAAGGCGGTTTCCAAGCCAATTTTTTCTTACTATTAATAGCTATAATTGCTTCTTTAATAAATGCCCTTTTAATGTCGCAAGATGCCAGGAGCGCATGGACGTCGGTCATTATGTCTGTAGTGTTCCCTTTCATTTTAATTGGATTACCAGTCGGGGTATTCATTTATTATTCAATGAATTCTGTAATACAAACCTTGTTGACATTTGTGTACAACAGGATTTACAACGTCAAAGGCATTACGATTAGACAACTCGTTGGTTTGGGTCCAAAGCCTGTCAGGAGGTGAAATGATAATTGCTTAAATTACAAGGTAAGACGAAATTTGAAGGAACTGATTTGGAATCGGTTTTAGAAAAAGCAAAATCAGATTTTAACGCATCATGTATCGATGAGATTTCTTATAAGATTATTCAAGAACCTTCCAAGGGGTTTCTAGGGATAGGTAAAAAACCTCTCATTATCGAAGCTTATCCTAATGAAAAATATCTTATCAATAGAGTAAAAAATTTTTTGAAAAATATTCTTTCTTATTTTGAAGAAGATGTTGATATCAATATAAATTATCACAATAAGAACTTGAAAGTTTTTTTAGAAGGGGAAAACTTGGGTAAAGTAATAGGTAAACAGGGGCGGAACCTTGGAGCTCTACAGCATTTAACAATGATTTATGTCAATAGGATGACAGATACTAAATGTGATGTTAAATTGGATGTGGGGGATTATAGAAGGAATAGGAAAAAAAACCTAGAACTAATAGCCGATAATGCTGCCAAAAAGGCAATAACGACTCATGAAAAGGTAGAATTGGCCCCCATGTTTTCTTTTGAAAGAAAAATAATTCACAAATACATCAATTATAATTATCCAAAATTACACACTGTCTCCATAGGGTTAGAACCGTATAGAAAAGTAGTAATTTACCCATCAAAAAATGGTCACAATTAATAAAAGCATTTACATTGACACTAAACCCAGTATTCAAAACATTGTGGGAGGAAACATAATTGAAAACTGTTTACCAATATCAAGAACAAGTTCTTTCCATAATCAGTAGAGAAAATTTTCCTGATATTGGTGTTTTGGGTGGTATAGAAATTGAACATATTATAAAAAGAATAAAAGATAATATTAAAATAACAACTGAGGTAGCCGGACCAGGAGGAAGGGTTGCCATTTATTTGAATGATTATTTTCATATAAAACCATCGATTTTTGATTTTTTAAGTTCTGATGAATATATTGAATTAATACTTAAAACTTTTCAAACAAAAAAAATCCCTATTATTTGGATCGACAAACCAGGAGGAAATACGAGGAAGGTTAGAAATATAGAAGAAAATACAGAATACGTTGATTATCGTGATGCAAACTTAAAAGTAGAACCTGAATTTATTACCGAATATCTCTACAATATCAAAAATCTTTTTATCGTGTACAACTCCTGGAACAAAAAGATAATTGATTTGACTAAGGTAAAAAGAAGAATATTTGTTGATCTACCTGAATCTTATATAGATAAAATTTATAAATTTTCATGTGATTATCTTTTTTTAAGCTCAAAAAATGGATATAGAGAATTAGCAGAAAAAAGCAATAATTTAAAAGCTGATAATAAGATAATTATAGCAAAAGATGCAATCTCTTTTGACAAAAAAATATATGAAGTGAAAGTTAAAGAAAAAAAGTACTTTGAAGAGGCAGTATCAGCTTTTGAAGCTAATTTTATCAGTAGTATCATAAAAGGTTACACATTGAAATCAGCGGTTGATAGTTCTTTTAATCTTTTCAATCATGTTTTCGAATGTGGAACCATTCCTACAGAAAAGCTGTGAGTTAATCCTTTCCTCGAATCAAATAGATTTGCTTTAAATATTAATAAAAATTTATCGGGTAGAAGATTGATAAAATTTTTATCTTTCTCCTACCCGATATTTATTTCTGGCAGCCCCACAGGGAATCGAACCCTGACTCTTGGACTGAGAATCCAATGGACTAACCGTTATCCTATGGGGCCATTAATATCTTTTCATCTTCAAATCCTCAGTAATTATATCAACTATCAATCACCTTGTCAATAGGTTTGAACCTTAAAAAATCCGTTTTTAATATTCCTGCATAATATTTTCTATCATCTTTTTTCTAGCGGGATGTTTTAACTTCCTGATAGATTTGGACTCTATCTGCCTTATTCTTTCTCTTGTTACGTTAAAAAATTCTCCAACTTCTTCAAGCGTTTTTTGTTTCCCATCTATGAAACCATATCTCATTTTTAGTATCATAGCTTCCTTAGGTGAGAGCGTGTCAATGATCATTTCCATTTTTTGTCGAATAATCATCTTTCTTCCCTCTTCATCGGGGGTGGGTGAATCAGAGTCAATAAAATCGAGTACTTCACTTTCTCCTTCTGCATCTACATCGTTAGAAATTGGAGCATTTAAGGAGAATATATTTTTGGCACTAATTAATACCTCTTTCATCTTATCTACCGGCTTGTCCATCAAAACAGAGAGCTCTTCTAAATCAGGCACTTCACCATGTTCTTGAACATATTTATTTATCACCCTATTCATTCTATTTATCGTTTCTACCAAATGAACTGGAATTCTTACAGTCCTTCCTTGATCCGCAATCGCTCTTGTTATAGCCTGGCGTATCCACCAATAAGAATAAGTAGAGAATTTATAACCTTTTTTCCAATCAAATTTAGCGACAGCTTTCATTAAACCAATATTTCCTTCTTGTATGAGATCCAAAAAGCCTAATCCATGGCCAACATACCTTTTTGCAATGCTAATAACTAATCTCAGATTAGCTTTTATAAGCTCCTCCCTGGCTCGTTTGTCCCCCATCTGTGCCTTTCTTGCTAGTTTTCTTTCTCTTGAAGGTGTTAATAATTTGCTCTTACTAATCTCTTTTAAATATATTTTAATCGGATCCTGCAATGAAATATTATCACACATCTCGACTTCAACATCACCAAAATCTTCGAAAATCTCTTCGTATTCTCCAGAATCTTTAAACGCTTCATTGGCCTCTAAATCTTTTTCTTCTTCGTCTTCTTCATAAAAATGATGTATCGAGCTATCTATAACAGAAATATTAGATTTCTTTAATTCATTGTAAACAGTTATTAAAAATCCTAGTGTAAACTCCTCACGCATTTTGCTCGGAATAGATTCATCAATTTCTTCAAAAGTCACTGTTTTCTGATCCTTCGACAGCTTTTTTTTGATTTTTCTTAATATTTCATCAGTGAAGTTGGAAGGATCCTTTTTAATAGTTAAAGATAAAGAATATTTTTTGACTTTTGAGCTTTTATCGACTTGTGAAACATCTGTGCTTTTTGATTCAAAATCTGCACTTTTGTCTTTTTCAATCATAAAAACTCACCTTCTATTAAAAAATTAAAATAAAGAAATTAAGAAACCATATGATAAAATCATAGAGGTACTTTTAAAAATAAGTAGTCTATTTTAGAACAAACAGTTATATCTCTGTTAAATATTATAGCGTGACAATATTAAATAAATATGAAAAAGCAATTAATATACATAAATGTAATAATTTTTTTGGTTCTCTTCCAAAAAGTGTGGGTAGAAAAAATGAAATATGAACAAATGATTAAATAATCTGGTATCATGTAA
>NZ_JBSVZD010000026.1:0-28078 GCF_054051725.1 Petrotoga sp. DB-2
AATCACTATCTTTATTGCCCTTGGTAAACTTAATTTAACTCCAGCTTAATTACCCACTATTTTCGTGATAGAACCATTTTTTTTGAAAACTTTAGAAGTCGTTGAAATTAAAACATTTTTTCGTGTTATAATAATTGTCGAACCGTTTTAGAACCCTTTAAAAAGCTTTTAGAATATTGTTTAAATTCATATAGGCTTTCAATTCTTAGTTTCTTAAAAAAAGGAGGTTTCTTTGTGCCAATATTAACTTTTAAAGGTGGTGTACATCCGCCCCAGAAAAAGCATTTTACAAAGGACAAGCCTTTTGAAAAACTACCTTTGCCCGATTTTGTATACCTATTCACAACTAACCATCTCGGTGCTCCTGCAAAGCCACTCGTAAAAGAAGGAGACCAAGTGAAAACAGGGCAATTAGTAGCAGAGGCTACAAGTACTATTTCTGCAAACATACATTCTTCTGTTACGGGGGAAGTTATTGGTATAGAATCATTTATAAATGCTTCCACAGGAAGAAAGGATAACGCAATCGTAATAAAGAGAACCTCGGAAGATATTTGGGAATATATAGAACACGATGAGAATTTTAAAAAATTTTCAAAGGAAGAACTAATTAACATTGTTAAAAAAGCCGGTATAGTAGGATTAGGCGGAGCAATGTTCCCATCTCATGTAAAATTAAATATACCTGCAAACAAAAAAGTCGAGTACTTAATAATCAACGGAGCAGAATGTGAACCATACATAACTGTCGATGATATGATAATGAAAACATATACAGAAGAAATCATAAAAGGAATAAAAATAATAGAATATATAGTTAATCCAGAAAAAATTTATGTGGGCATCGAAGAAAACAAACCTGAAGCAATAAAAGCCATGAAAAACTCTTTAAAAAATGAAAATATCGAGGTTGCAATTTTAAAAACAAAATATCCTCAAGGTGCAGAAAAGCAATTAATCAAAGCTATAACGAAAAGGGAAGTCCCTTCAGGAGGATTACCTATTGACGCAGGGGCTTTAGTTTTTAACATTTCCACTACCTATGCAATCTATGACGCAGTAATCAACGGAAAGCCTTTAGTTGAACGCGGAATCACTTTGAGCGGAGGTGTTAAAAAACCTGGTAACTATTGGTTCCGAATTGGAACTAAGGTTTCAGACCTTTTAAATCAAGTAGGACTCGTTGAAGAGGAAAAGATAGACAGAATAATCTATGGTGGCCCAATGATGGGATTGCCTTTACCAAGTATTGATTTACCGACTTTCAAGGGAAACAATGCAATTACCGTTTTAACAAAAGAAGAGATACCCCAAAAGCATGAATATCCATGTATTAGATGCGCTTCTTGTGTTAAAGCATGCCCTATGGGACTTCAACCTTATTATCTAAAAAAACTTGCTGATGCTAGAAAAAATGATATCGCACAAGAAAATGGAATTATGGATTGTATAGAATGTGGTGCTTGTTCGTATATTTGCCCATCAAATATAGAGCTAGTTAAAACATTCAAGACAACAAAAAAGGTTATAAAAGCCATTCAAAAAAGGAGGGTTTGAGTTGAAACTTAGCACTGAAGCGGCACCCCATTTTAGAACTAACAATACTACTAGAAAAATTATGATCGATGTTTTAATATCATTGATACCTGTGGTTATTGCCTCAACGTGGATCTTTGGTTTTAGAGCGCTTTTCATTATGTTATTTTCTATGGTTTTTGCAGAAACTTTGGACTTTTCGATCGTTCGTTTTGTAAGGAAGCAAAAAGACCATATCCCTGATTTTTCCGCTTCTGTTACAGGATTACTCTTAGGTATGAACCTTTCTTTAGCCGTAAACTGGTGGCAAATTATGTTAGGAGTAGTGGTTGCGATAATTTTAGCAAAACAAGTTTTTGGAGGTTTAGGTCAAAACTTTTTTAACCCCGCATTAGTTGGAAGGGCCTTTATGGTGATATCTTTCCCTACAGCTATGACTACCTGGTATGTACCTTTTTATTACCAGAATCCTGATATTGTTACTTCTGCCTCCCCTTTAGGAATAATTTCTGAAGAAGGAATGAACACAGTACTCCAAAATTATACTTACTGGGATATGTTCATCGGCAGAATTCCTGGTTCTATCGGGGAAGTTAGTGCTTTAGCTTTAATTATTGGTTTCATATACTTAGTCATTAAAGGCAGAATAAAATTGATGATCCCTGTATCCTATATAGGAACGGTTTTAATTTTTAGCTCTGTTTTTTATATGGTTGATCCTATCAAATTTGGAACTCCCTTGTTCCATCTTTTAGCAGGTGGCTTAATATTAGGTGCTTTGTTTATGGCTACGGATATGGTTACTTCTCCCATGTCCATAAAGGGCCAGTTTATTTTTGGTATGGGAGCAGGTGTTTTGACGATGATCATAAGATTCTTTGGTAGTTACCCCGAAGGTGTTTCCTTTTCAATCCTTATCATGAACGCGTTTGTCCCCTTGATAGATGATTGGTTAAAACCCAAAATTTATGGAACAACCAAAGGGGAGATAAAACATGCGTGAATATATAAAAACAGGTTTAATTTTAGCCGCTTTTATGGTTGCTGCCGGATTTTTAGTATCTGTTGTTTACAATTTTGTGAATCCAATGATAGTACAATCAGAATTCAATAATACATTGTCAGCGATAGAAGAAGTCTTAAAAGATGCAAATACGGGTGAATATTTAGTTTCTAATATTCCCACCAACGAAGAACAGTTAGAAAAAAACATATGGAAAGAAGATCCAAATGGGGTTTTATACGTAAGTCAAAAAAACGCAAAAGTCTATTCCCCAGTTTATAAGTTTACTGAAAATAACTCTGAAATTTATGTCATGACAGTTTCGGGAGTAGGATACGGAGGAGATGTAGTTAGCGTTATTTCGTTCGTCAAAAACGATGATGGTAAAATTACTTTGAATAAAATAGAAGTAATTAATTATTCACAAGAAACCCCGGGACTAGGGGCCAGAATTTCTGAAGAATCTGTGAAAAAAAGATTTAGCTTGATCCCAGAATCAGGTTTAAATGTAGGCGTTAAAGTCGATAAAGACGCTGGTGTTAATGTCCCAACTAATTCAATAAATAATTACAAAGAACAAGGTGTGGTAAAAACTAGTGATGTAATGACAGGAGCAACAATTACTCCTAGAGCGGTTGCAGATTCAATTAATGCGGCTGTAGAATTTTTAAAAGAGGAAGGGGTGATGTGAAAATATGGCTGATCTAAAAAACTTTACCAACGGTTTGATAAAAAACAATCCCGTTTTTGTTCAGGTATTGGGAATGTGTCCTACTTTAGCTACAACCACAAGCGCAGAAAATGGTTTAGGTATGGGAATAGCCACCCTATCTGTCTTAACAATGTCAAACATTGTCATTTCTTTGATCAGAAAAATAGTTCCTAAAAAGATAAGAATACCTATTTATATTGTAGTTATAGCCTCTTTTGTAACAATGATAGATCTCATAATGCATGGATTAACATACGAATTATGGCAGACTTTGGGAATATTTATACCTTTGATAGTTGTTAACTGTATCATTATGGGAAGGGCAGAGTCTTTCGCATCGAAAAATGGAGTTGTAGATTCAATACTTGACGCCTTGGGAATCGGTTTAGGTTTTACAGGCGCCCTTGTATTATTGGGATCGGTAAGAGAATTATTGGGTAATGGAACAATCTTTGGTTTTCCTATTTGGGGAGAAGCCATTAATTTATACCTTTTCATACTCCCACCTGGTGCCTTCATAACTTTAGGACTTTTACTTGGAATGTTCAATTCAATAGGTATAAATAGAGAAAACAAAAAGAAGAAGGCAGGTGCTAAAAAATGAATCTTATCCTTCTGTTTATTTCAGCCGCTTTAGTTAACAATATTATTTTAACTAGATTTTTAGGTATTTGCCCTTTTTTAGGAGTTTCTAGAAGCAAGAGCTCCGCTATTGGAATGTCTATCGCTGTAATTTTTGTCATGACGATAGCGGGAGTAATAACTTGGCTCTTAAATCAGATACTAATAATGCTTGGAGTAGAATTTTTGAGAACGATCGTGTTTATTCTTGTAATTGCTGTACTTGTTCAATTTGTTGAGTTCTTTATTAAAAAATCAAGCCCAGCCCTTTACGAAGCCTTGGGAATATACTTGCCCCTTATAACAACTAACTGTGCAATATTGGGGATCGCATTGTTAAACATACAAACTAATTACACCTTTATCGAAAGTGTGGTAAACTCTTTTGCCTCTGGATTGGGGTTTTCGCTGGCATTGATAATATTTTCTTCAATAAGAGAAAAAATGCAACTAAACAACGTTCCGAAACCTTTCCAAGGTACCGCTTTAGCGCTAATAACAGCTGGACTTCTTTCAATGGCTTTTATGGGGTTTTCAGGTTTAGTAAAATTGTGAAAAAGGGAGAATTATCTCCCTTTCACTTTTTGTATATGTATAATTCATCGATTACTTCATCAATTGGAGTATATTGATTTGGGAAAAGAGGATTATCTACTCTTGCGACTGCTTTTACAGTAACCTTGATAGAATCTTCGTAAACATCAAAAATAATGTAATGAAGCTTTCCAAGCACGTGCTTTACATGCCAGGGCAAAGGATCCGCTCCATGATTTGTATTTAGTTTAGCACCCCCTCCACCACTGGTTATAAACATAATTCCATCCTTGAAATATCTCTCGTAGGCATGTATATGCCCGTTTATTACGACATCAACACCGTACTTTTTGAAAATAGGCAACCAATTTTTTGTGTTGAAATGACCTTCTGGAAGGTTTTCTTCCATACTGCCATACTCCGTGGCTGTCGTCCAAAAAGGATGATGAAAAGCCACAAAGATAAACTTTTTATCATTATTGTTTTTAAGATCTTCTTCTAACCACTCCATTTGTTTTTCATACAGATTTGAAGATTCTAAAATATTAGAATCTAAGATAACAAAATGAGAGTTTCCATAATCAAAAGAGTACCATCTTTTGGAATAATCTCCACCACCACTTGGAAGCTCGAATGCCCTATAATACAGTATGCTATTTCTTTCATGGTTACCTAAAACCATGTAATATGGAATTTGAGAACTTAAAGGGTATGCAGATTCAAAAAATTTACTCCAACTCTTTTCTGACGTACCTTCTTCCGTGTGATCTCCAGGTTTAAGAATGAATGCTGTATTTAGATCCGAATTTTCTACAATTCTATTAACAACGTAAGCGTGCCTTTCATCATAGATTTGGGTATCTCCATAAACTATAAATTGGAAAGTATCAATATCTTCATCTAAAGGCTTTGTTTTAAAAGCCTTTTTTTCTGTCTTGACATCATTCAGAGTATAGGTATCTTCAACATTTATCATATATTCATAGGAAGAATTAGGTTGCAAACCAGAAAGTTTTATATAATTATATTCCAGAGGAAATTCGTTTTGTATTTCTAACACCTTAGCTTCGTTGTCTGAATCGTAAACGTCTACAGTTGATCGAGCAGGGACAGCCATCCTGAAATTAATAGTCACACCATTTTCCTCTTTATTAGTGAGAAAAGGTTTGTAATAAAAATAATTTTCAGCAACTTCAACAAAAAGACCTTCCGACCCCAAAAGAGAAACAGATTCACTCTTCAAATTTCCAAAATCTACCTTAACTTGGAAATTTTCATAATCTTCTCCATAGGGAAGATAAAATTTAGCTTTTCCTTTTTCATCAACGAGCTGAACATCTTGAATGGTTCCCAATTTATCTTCTAGAACAACTCTCATGCCCTCAGCAGACTTTTCATTGCCCAATATTATATTTTTTTCGATAGTTGCATAACCTATACTGAATTTATCGTAATATCTTTTTTCTATTTCGCTAACACTCTCACCAACGGTTATAACTCTTGTAAATTCCAGCAAATCCTGAGGTTCAAGGGTAAAAAATGAGATACTTGTGGTCATCTCATCGTTTGCTATAACCCTCTGAAATGTTTGATCATCAACTGGGAAATAGCCAAAGCTCCCAAAATCTTGCTGAAGAACTAATACATAGTTATTTAAGATCTTTGACTTGATAAAAAAAGGAAATGTGTCTGAGTAATCTATTATTTCATTCATTTGGACTCTTTTTTTTGTTTCCGTTTTGTTAGTTATCATAGTACTCAATAAGAGGTTTTGATCTTGTAAGGTATATTTATTCACTACTTTGAAGTCATTTTGATCATAAATGAAAGAAATTGAATCTTCTGAAGTTTCTATAACGCTGTTTTGGAATTCTACACTAGAAATTAGAATTTTATGATTTGTGAAAAGACTTTGGTTAGCTTCATTACTTTTAAAAAAGGTGATATATCCATTTTCTTTAGAAATCCCTGTTGTCAAATAGTTGTTAGATAATATATAATTATCCTGATCAGTTGAAATTACATCTACTGAAAAAAAGTGCACAGACAAAATGGCAAAAAGAAATACGATAAAATACTTTTTCACAATAATGCCCCCTTTTCGTGTTTTTCTCACTTTTAATTATATCATATACGAAAAAACCTTCTGTGTGATATAATATTTGCTGAATTACACTTTATCCTTGCAAAAAATTCAAAATTTTTTCTCCGGAGGTGAAGTCATGGCAAAGAAAAGTTCTTATGCGAAAGAAGCAGAAGAAAAAATGAAAAAAACCATTGAACATTTCGAAGATGAATTGAAAAAAGTAAGAACTGGAAGACCTACTACCGCTATTTTTGAGGATATAAAAGTTGATTACTATGGGGTGCCAACTCCTATTAACCAGGTCGCAACTTTAAGTGTTGGAGAAGAAAGAACCGTTGTGATCACTCCATGGGATAAAAAGATGCTGGAACCTATAGAAAAAGCGATAAATGCTTCTAATTTTGGCTTTCACGCTATAAATGATGGTAACGTAGTGAGGGTATCTTTTCCAAATCCCACTATCGAAGAAAGAAGAAAATTAGTAAAAGCGGTAAAAGAAATGCTGGAAGAAACAAAAGTAGCTTTAAGGAACATTAGAAGAGACGATATAAAAAAGATTAAAGAAATAAAGAACGAGGGCTCATTAAGTGAGGATGAAGCAAAAAAAATGGAGGAAGAAATCCAGGAGATTTTGAAAGAAAAAGAAGAAGAAGCAGAAAAAATATTCCAAAAGAAAGAAAAAGAGATTATGGAGTCATAATATGAAACTTTCGAAAGTGCCTACTCACGTGGGTATAATTATGGATGGAAACGGAAGATGGGCAACTAAAAGTGGACGTGACAGGAACTATGGACATCAAAAGGGTGCTGAAACTGCCCTAAATGTTATTGAGTGGTCTAAAGAATTTGGAATTAATTATCTTACCTTATACACCTTTTCAGAAGAAAATTGGAAGAGACCACAAAATGAGATAGAATTTTTGTTTGATTTATTCATAAGATACTTTGAAGATAACCTTAAACGAATCATAGAAAACGGGGTAAATGTAAGATTTTTGGGAAGAATCAATAAACTACCAGAAAATCTTATAAAGACTTGTAAAGAAATCGAGGAGATAAGTAAACATAACAAAGATTTCAATTTGATCTTTGCCTTGAATTACAGTGGAAGGCAAGAGATTTTAGATGCAGTAAACAAAATCTTGGAAGAAAAGAAGATAACGGTAACAAAAGAAGATATTGACAACAACCTTTATTTACCGAATGTTCCTTATCCTGATTTAATAATAAGAACCGCAGGTGAACAAAGATTAAGTAACTTTTTACTTTGGCAATCTGCTTATTCGGAGCTGTATTTTACAGAAACTCTATGGCCCGATTTTTCTTATGATGATTATCTCAACGCCCTTTTAGATTATTCTAAAAGAGAAAGACGATTTGGCGGTATAAGCAGTAAGTTTAAAGATATGGAGGAAAACTTTTGAATAAAAAAGAACTCTGGACAAGAGTATTATCAGGGGTAATTATAGGACCCATAGTTGTCTTTTCTTATCTAACATATCCCACTCTTTTAGGATTGGTTACAACTATAGTGATGTTGGCATCCTTTGAACTGATTGAATTATTTACAAGCGATGTCAAAAACGATTTCATCAAGCTTTTGCTAACTTTTATTGTAGGAACATCTAGTCTTATATATGGGTTCTCTTTGGAGGCTGAATATAGAGGAATTTTACCTTTTGAAAGTGAAGGAATATTTTTCTTAGCTTTTGTAGCGTCTGTATTTTCGATCATGCTTTTAGTTAAAGAGATAACTCACACAAAAAGGTTTATAGAATCTTCTGCATTAAGTATTATCTACGTATCTTTTTTCCTTTCAAATTTTTATTTGATTCATTTGAACTATGGAGCAGGGATGGCGATTTTAGCATTAACCACGGTATGGGCTTATGATGCTGGTGCATATTTTTTTGGATTGAGTTTCGGTAAGCATAAACTTTCTCCACATTTTTCACCAAAAAAAAGTTGGGAGGGATTATTAGGTGGCATCTTTTTCGCTTTTGCTTATATACTTATATTTGATACCATTGGGATTTTTTTTGGAAGTATTCAAAAAATAACTTTTTTGCAGACTTTTATCTTTGCGTTAATGGTGGGTTTCTTCGATACCATCGGTGATTTAACAGAATCAATTATTAAAAGATATTATAATGTAAAAGACTCTGGAGAAATTCTACCAGGTCATGGGGGAATGCTCGACAGAATTGATGGTTTGTTGATCGTAACCCCAATGTGGTATTTTCTGTTGAGAATACTGTGGATATAGGGGGAGAAAATGAAAAAGACAAAATTTAACGAAGGTTTCACAGTGGTTGAGGTTCTAATAGTATTGGGGATCATTTCGATTCTCGCAAGCATCGCCATCCCATCGGTTACAGGACTTATCAATCAAGCTAAAGCAACTAAAATAGTAACTGAAATGCAAAATGTTCAAGTCGCTGTAATGAACTATGGTATTTATAATCCAACCTTAAGTGACTTGACATTTGATGTTCTCCTGTCAGATGGCTATTTAACTTCTAAACCGGAAAATATAGTAATAGTAAAAGATTCATCTACCCCCTTAGAAGTTAGGATCGTATACAATGATGAATCACCTTCCGCAACCGAGCTGAAAAAGATTAACAACAACATACTTATCGATAATGATACTGCTTATTTAGTAGTTAAATATTAAAAGAATAGAAATCAGAAACTTCAGTGAGGGTGGGAAACGGGGCAAAGGGTTACTAACAGAAGTTTTAGAGTTTTCAAAGAAAGAATAATTTGAAAAAAATTAGGAGGATTTTTATATGAAATATTTTACCTCTGAAGAAATCAGAGAAAGGTTTTTGTGTTTTTTTGAAAAAAAAGGACACAAAAGGCTACCTAGTTCTTCTTTGATTCCCAATGATCCTCAATTGTTGTTTACGGTGGCTGGAATGGTCCCTTTTAAACCAATCTTTTGGGGAAAAGTTGAACCCACTTATACGAGAATCACCACATGTCAAAAATGTTTAAGGACGAATGATATAGAAAATGTAGGAAAAACCCCCAGACATCACACCTTTTTTGAGATGTTGGGGAATTTTTCTTTTGGGGATTATTTCAAAAAAGAGGCTATAAAATGGGCTTGGAAATTTTTAACAGAAGAATTGGAACTTCCAGCCGAAAAATTATGGGCTTCTGTGTATGAAACCGATGACGAGGCTTTTAATATTTGGAAAGATGATATCAAAATACCTGAAAATAAAATACTTAGATTCGGTAAAGAAGAAAACTGGTGGGGACCTGCAGGTCCAACCGGCCCATGTGGTCCTTGTTCAGAAATATACTTTGACACAGGGTATACCGAAAACTGCCCTGATCAAGAAAACTGTACTCCTGCATGCGATTGTGGGCGTTTTGTCGAGATTTGGAATATAGTTTTCACTGAATATTATTCCGATGAAAACGGAAACCTTTCTCCTTTACCAAGAAAAAACATTGATACTGGTGCGGGTTTTGAAAGAATCTGTGCAGTTACTCAAGGTAAATATGATAATTTTGACTCCGATTTATTCAAGGAAACAATAGAAGAAATACAACGAATCTTTGGTGTAAAATTCAGAGAAAATAAAAGTAAAGATGTATCAATAAAAGTAATAGCCGATCATTCAAGGGCGATTGCCTTTCTAATATCTGAAGGAATTATACCATCAAATGAAGGAAGAGGCTACGTTTTAAGAAGATTAATAAGAAGGGCCGTACGACATGGAACCTTGTTAGGAGCAAAAGGTCCATTTTTAAACAGTATTCTTGAAACGGTGATTAAAAAAATGGGAAAGATCTATCCCGAACTTATCGAAAAAGAAGATTTAATTAAAGATATTTCATCTATGGAAGAAGAAAAGTTTTTTGAGACGATGGAAAAAGGGATGGAAAGGTTAAACAACATAATTCAAAACTTAAACAACGAAGATACATTACCCGGAAAAATCGCCTTCGAACTTTACGATACATACGGATTTCCTTTGGATCTCACAAAAGAGATATTATCCGAAAAAGGGATAGAAGTTGATGAAAAAGAATTCACAGAACTGATGAACAAACAAAGAGAGATGGCAAGAGCAGCTTCGGGTAAAGTAGAGTATGATACAACTAAACAAATTTACAAAGAAATCGATAAATTTTTGACCCCAACTGAATTTATTGGTTATGATAAACTAAGTTCGACCGAAGAAGTTCAGCTTATACTCAAAGGAGACAGTATTGTCCAACAAGCTCAAGAAGGTGAAGAAATTGAACTATTTTTCTCTAAAACGCCTTTTTATGCCGAAAGGGGAGGGCAAGTCTCTGATAAGGGTATTATCTACAATGAATCATTCGAAGCTGAAGTTATACATGTCAAACCTATAAGAAATGAGATAATATCTCACCTAGTAAAAATAAAAAAAGGTAGTATAAAAAACGGAGAAAGAGTATTTCTAAAAGTTGATGAAAAAAAGAGAAAAGCCACAGAGAAAAACCACACAGCAACACATCTTTTACATTCTGCACTAAGAAAAGTAATTGGAGAACATATAAGGCAGGCTGGTTCATATGTGGCTCCGGAAAGATTAAGATTCGATTTCACACATTATGAACCTTTGACCCAAGATCAAATAAAGCAAATCGAATACCTTGTAAACGAACAAATACAAAAAGCTATCCCTGTTAACATATACCTAAAAAGCTTAGAAGAGGCAAAAAATATGGATGTTATAGCCTTATTTGAAGAAAAATACGGTGAAGTGGTAAGAATTGTGGAAATTGACGATTTCTCAAGAGAGCTCTGTGGAGGCACACATGTTTCGAATACAGGAGAAATAGGTCTATTCAAAATTCTGGAAGAATCTTCCATTTCTTCAGGAGTTAGAAGAATAGAAGCTATTACTGGTTTTGAAAGTCTTAACTATGTTATAGAATTGGAAAGTATTATCACTAATTTATCTAAAATGTTAGACTCATCAAGTGACCAGATACCTGATAAAATCGAAACCATCCTAAAAACTATCAAAAATCAAGAAAAAGAAATTAAACAACTTCAATTTCAATTAGCCACAAAAAATATAGAAAGATTAGCCCAAACTCCACAAATCATTGAAGGCGAAAAGGTGGTAGCAGCTCAATTAGAAAACTTAGAAAAAGACGTTCATGCCAACACAGCCGATATCCTACTTCAAAAGTTGGGTAGAGGCGTTGTGATCCTTTTCAACAAGAGTAACAACGATCAAGTAAGTTTGGTAGTAAAGGTATCGAAAGACATTTCTAAAAAATTCCATGCGGGAAACATTGCAAGAAAAATAGCCTCCTATTTAGGTGGTGGTGGAGGCGGTGGACCAACTTTCGCACAAGCCGGTGGGAAATATGTTAATAAGGTAAAAGAAGTGATAGAACACATAAATGATTTTATGGGGGTTTGAGATTGCTTGCTGTTGCCTTATCTGGAGGCGGGGCTAAAGGTGCTGCCCACGTTGGGGCACTTTTAGAACTTGAAAAAATGGGGATCAAATTTGATATCGTTGTTGGTACAAGTATTGGCGCACTCGTAGGTGCTGGGTATGCCATTTTAGGTAACTCCAACTTACTATATGAATACGCTTTAAGGTTACAAAAAGCTCCTTTTATAAAAAAAGCACCTACGTCGCGCAAAATACCTCCTATTTTGACGTGCATAGGTGCAAACTTACTACCATCGACTTTACCTTCTTTTCTTTATTTTTACATATTAAAAAAGGTATTTAAAGATATTACCTTTGAAGATTTGAAAATTAAATTCTATTGTACCGCCGTAAAAATGGAAAGTGAAGATTTAGTAATTTTCAATGAAGGACCTTTGTTCCCTGCTTTAAAGGCTAGTATGGCGATGCCTGGTGCATTCAGGCCCGTTAAAATAAACGGTAGCAAATACATAGATGGTGGAACTCTAGAAAAGCTACCTATCCTAACGGCTAAAAAAGTTGGTGCAGATAAAATTATCGCCCTAAAACTCTTATCAAAGAAGATAAAATACGAGGAAATAAAAAATGCCTCCCAAGCTTTTGATAGGATGGATTCAATAAGAGAAAATATATACGATAATTTAACAAAAAAGTTTGCCAACGTACTTATCGAATTGCCCACACAAGACTTTAATACTTTAGATTTCACACAAACACAAGCCTTAATAGATACTGGGAGAAAAGCTGTTTTAGAAAAAAAGGAAGAAATTTTGGAGAAAATACTATGATTTTAGTAAGCGGAGGTTTTGGATGGCAAGGAATTAAAGCAGCTGAAAATTTGAAAGATTTAGATCTATCCAGTTATGATAAAATCATCACCAACGGTATCACAGGATTTTGTATCGCATGTTTCCAACTCAAGAAAGAAAAAATTCTTCAAGAAAGTATAAAAAGCTTAGAACCCTACTTGAACACAATAGACAAAGATTACATTTTTTTTGGAAACATAAAGAATTGTCTCAAACTTTCTTCAAATTTAGGCAAGTATAAATATCAATTAAAAGAAGACGCCAATTTAAATATTCCTTTAGAGATCGAACTGATAAATTTAAAAACCGAAGAAATAACTACTAAAAAGATCGGGACCATTCAAGAAAGTTTTTTCTATTCTACCCTCTTACCTGGTATTAGGCCACCATTTCAAGGATGGTACAATACCGCTTCCTTTTCAAGAACACCTTGCTACTCATTATTAAAGTATAAAGGTGAAAAAATAGAAATATATGATTCACCATATAATTATCATAAATCTTCAACCATACAAAGGTTATACAAATCCATTCAAGTTATGAGAAGCAGATACTTTTACGAATTAGTCATGGATGAAATCAAAACAAGAAATAAGGTAAATTTCAAAGGATAAAAGAAGGGAAAAGATGAAAAAACTTTACAAGGTGGAAGTAGAGGAAAGATCATCAAATAAAAGATACGAATGTCTATTACTTTTAAAAAATAAAGAAGAAATTTACACTCTTCTGTCTAATCTCAATATCATAGTTATCAACATCAATGTTGATAACTTTTATTTCAACAGTAAAAAATTCAATATCGATCAAATGATCAGCCTTGTTGATAATTTGTATCTCCTTGTAAACTCGGGTTTAACTGTCCTTGAAGCTATGGAATTTTTAGTTTTCAACGAACAGGTTGATAAGTTCATAAGAGGTGTAATTTCCAAGGGCTACTTCTTAGTCAAAAAAGGATTAGACTACAAAACAGCATTTAATTTTCCAGAAATAGATAGCTACTTTAGGTATACCATAAACATCTCAAAGACAACGCTAATTTTAAGAAAAAACTTATCCAATCTAAAAAATTACTATAACAATATGAAACTCTCCAAGTCTACCGCCGAAAAATCATTAATATATCCTCTCCTCATTCTTTCATCAATTTTAGTTTTGCTTTTTCTTCTAAATTTTTGGGTTATTCCACAGTTTTCTTCACTTTTAGGATACGACATTAATCTCAACTTATCAACTTACATGTTGATAAGTTTGTTGATATTTTTCTTCTTAGGGTTGATAACTTTCTGGATAGGCAAGGGAAACGACATTATTTGGACAAAGATTCCGTTTTTAAAGTTTTTGTACAAGAATTACATACTTCATGAATTCACAAGGAACGTTAACTTACTTTTAAAAAGTGGTCTCACAATATACAACGCCTTAGAAATAGTTCTCTCGAATACAAATTCACAGTACATATCATCCACTTTCTTAACAGCCTATTTGGATATAGAAAAAGGGAAAGATCTTACCGAGGTTTTTTCAAAAATCAAAGATGTTAAAGAATTTTCTTTAACAATTAGCGTCTCAAAGAGGAAAGGGAATTATAAAGAGGTATTTGACTTTTTAGAAAACTATTATTATTCCTCTTTTAAAACCGCGTCGGATAAAATTATGAAAATGATCGAACCTGTGCTTATAATATTTTTATCTGTTATAATTTTGAGTTTGGCATTTGAAATTTATTCCAATGTCTACTTAGGGGGGATAAAATTTGAAATGGGTGGCACATTCTAAATCTCATAAAGAAGGTTTTCTACTTATGGAAGTGCTTGTTTCCTTGGGTATCGAATTAATCTTGTTCTCGTCGATAGTTTTTTTCACTGTATATCCACTTCAAAGATATTTTTCATCTCTTACCGAAAGATTCATAGCTTCAGAGGTGGTGTATAAAACACGAAGTGCATCAACACATTACGGAGAAGATAACAACTTAAATGGGATCTTTCACTCTCAAATAGTACAGGGGAGATTAAAAATTGTGACTTATGATATAAGATACAGAATAGAAGATCAAAGCAGCCAAGATCTATTATGGAGCTTTGGAAAAATAGCAGGAATGGGAGGCAGAATTGTAAACAGCGAAGGGAAAACCATATTTAACGTTGTTCCAGTTACGGGAGCACTCACCAATCCATGATCTATTTTCAAGACTTTGGGAGATTATTATGATTAAGCTCAAATACAAAGGGAAAAAAGTATGTATAAACCATATAGACTGTTTTATTAAACCATTTGAAAACGAATTTCAACTGAGAAAAATATACTTCCAAGAAATAACTGATAAAAAAATTACTTTTAAAAAGATACATTCTTCTGATAAAGAATATTTTTTAGTAGTCGATGCTAGTGATTATAAAAAATCAAAAAGATCTTTATTCTTTGACAGTATTATACCGGTTCAATCCATTCTTTTGAAAAAAGTCTTGGAATTCAAAGAAGGCAGATATGTTCTGGGTACAGATTTTTACAATTATGAGTTCATTAGAAACACAGAATTCGCATTTTCAGGATTAATAGTTGACGAAAAACCAACATACTTTTTTGATAACCAAGAATTGAAGGAATTAGCAATAAAATATTTGGAGGATAAAAGAATTGTTCCTGTTAGAATCTAACGTTAGAAAACTTCTGAAATACACACTAATAACAACAATAATTTTACTTTTTGTTCTTCTAGTGGTTGAAAGTTATGGCAAATATCAAGAATATCTGAATATCAAAAGGATGCAAAAAAACTTAAATTATACTTACAACAACTATCTTTACAAAGTTGCCAACCAAAGAACTGATATAGGTGAATTTTTTGATTTCTTAACAGATAACAACTTTTATCTGATAGAATTCAGCTACTCTTTAGCTAATGGACTATCTGCAAAAGTTGCAACCTTTATGGAACCTACTCAAAAAATAAAGAGTAAATATTCCATATCTGAAGTCACCAAAATCAATATGGGATCAAAATATTATGTGGTTCTTGAAATTAAAGAACAAGGAGTCAACCCATGAAACATTATCTATTCATTATTCTTTTGTTGATTATAACTTTAGTTTACATAAAAAATTATGAAATTGAATCACCGAACCTAAAATTCTCTCTCCATACCGTTTCAGAAGTAGAAAGCAACTTCTCATCAGAATCTCTACAAAAAGAGTTAGAAAATATTTTAACATCAGACCTCCTGGTGGAAAATATGACTATAAAAAGAAATAACGATTCTTTTCTTGAACTAGGGCATAATTTTGACATCTCAGTATCCTTTTCATACCCTAATTTTGAGTATACCTCTAAGGATGTTAAAGATAATAAATTTTATATGAAAAGCTCAAACATTTTCGAACCTTTAAAAATTGACTTATTAGATCTATGGTCACAAAAAGATAACTTGCCTAAATATCAAAAAGAAGGGGTAGAATTCTCGGGTTTTTTCATAGATTCAGAAGGAAGAAATACGGGGTTTGTTTATTTCTTCGATGAACTTATAAAGCTTTCCGCTGGCGATAAATTGGGAGAAGATTTAATATTGGCAATTTTTAATGACGGAATTTTAATTCTAACTCAGGATAGAGAACTACTTGTTCTCTAGTAAATTCCAATTTCTCTAATTTTCTCATCTCCACTAATAGTATCTGCAAGAAATATTAACTTAACGTAAATTTTTATTTTCTCTTTCGTTATTTTTTATCCCTCAGAATATTCGGATTTCTTCAATCTTTTGCTTACGTATAATATGAACTAATGCGAGTTTTATAGATTTCTCAAAATATGGTATAATTAAGTTGACAAACAAAATCTAACAAAAAAGAGAGGCCAGCTATGAACGAATTAGTGCACAATCCTCATGATCTATTCTTCAAACGAATTTTCAGTGACAAAAGGATAGCTAAAGATTTCTTATGGAACTATCTCCCTCAAGAAGCTGTAGAAATAGTAGACCTAGATTATTTAATTCCTGAAAACAACAGTCATGTTGATGAAAACCTAAGAGAAAGCCTCTCGGATATGTTGTATAAAACAAAGATAAAAGGACAAGATGGCTATATATACATTCTGATGGAACACAAAAGCTACATTGAAGGTAAAGTAATCTTTCAACTGTTGAGATACATTACGAGCATATGGGAAGAAAAATACGATCCCAAAACAAAAAAGGTACCGATAATAATACCGATGGTAATATACCATGGAAGAGAAATCTGGAACGTAGAAACGAATTTATCAAATATGGTGCAAGGGATAGAAGATTTACCAAATGAACTAAAAACATACTTACCTACATACCGATATGAAATATGTGATTTCTCGATCAAAAGGAAAAAAAGGATAATAGGATTAACAGCGACAAAAGTTGCAATAGAAGCAATGAGAGCAGGAACGGCCATAACCAAAGAAGAATTTAAAGAAAGATTAGCAAGGGTATTTGAATACATAAAACAACTACCAGAAGAACAGGTACAAGATTGGTTTGAAGGGTGCATGATCTACTTATTAAACGTAAGGGAAGATGTAACGATAGAGGAGATATTAAAGGTACAAAAAGAAATAATGCCTGGAAGGGGTGAGATAGTAATGACGATAGCCGAAAAGTTGAGAAACGAAGGTAAATTAGAAGGAGAAAGAGAAGGTATTGAAAAAGGCAAACTTGAAGGCGAAAGAGAGTTCGCAGTTAGAATATTAAGCAAAAGATTTGGTAACCAATTAACAGAAGAGATAAAAGACAAGATAAGAAAAGCAGATGAAAAAACGATAGATTACATAGGAGACAATTTATTAGAAATTACAATAGAAGAACTAAAAGAGTTGTTGAAATAAAATGGGTAGGAGGTAGATAATTAATCAATCTACCTCCTACCCAGTTGTGGTTACATATTTTTCATGGCATTATATACTATAGCGCAGAAATCAGAAAATGTCAGCAAATCGTAGGGTTTGAATTCTCCTTCTTTTACATTCATTACCTCTAACGCGGTTACTATAGCTACACTGTTTTTAACTTCCTTATCAAGGTCATTGATATCTTTTGCCGGCAATGTAAAGTTTATATCCGAATCTACAAGTTTATCATAACCCGCAGCTCTCGAAAGCCAGAGGGCTATCTGGGCTCTTGTAACGGCATCGGATGGTTTTACATCCTCTTTTATCACACCTTGTTTAATTAATGACTTCAAGGCGATCACTTCAGGCGTGGCTTCTACAGCCCCTTCCTCTGTTCTGGACTGTGGTATCAGATAATAATTTGGGGTAAATGCCTTGGAGAGTATTAATGCAGCCTGGCCTACCGTCACATTTTCACCAACCTCCGGTACCGGCTGAGGCATAATACCCGTATCAATGAAAATCTTTAAGATCCTCTCGTTCTTATCTCCAGTTACTGCAGTATAAGGGTCGAACTTTCCCCCTGGCATAAGCCAGGTCGATTCACCATATCCTACAAATTCACCCGTCTTGGCGTCTATCCCAAAGCCGTTGATATCAGAGAGCTGATAAACAGGAATCGGTTCCCCCACCGGATCTCCTGAATACTGATCTCTCGGTAACACAAAGGAGAGCTGAAGTTTTTGATATTGAGACAGCTTTGCCTTGGCTTCTTCAATGGTAATAATTCCAGTGGTATCGATTTCCTCGATGTCACTGTAATTAATATTAAATCGAATTACCTTACCCTCGTTATCAATATTGACATTAACCGTATTAACGGGGTATAAGACTCCCTCCTGATACATGATGAAGTTTACTGTGTAGTTGTAATCTTTCCCAGACACAATCAGCATGTTTTCAAAAGGAAGCATTACCTTTGATAAATAATCCTTTGCAGTTTCTACTGCTTTTTCTATTCCTATACCATTATCGGCATCAGGGAAAGTCGGCTGATTTAGCCATTCGCCATAATTAAGGCTTATTATCTTCCCCGTTTCCAGCTCAATTACTGAATTAAAATTGATGTTGCTATCTTTATCCCCATGATCAGCAAAAATATTATATACCTTTATATTTTGATCGTTATAGTTTTCGTTTATATTGATGTTTAAAGTGAATTCTTCCGGATCATTACCCATGCTCTTCAGATATTCTTCCACAAAAGTCTTTGCTTTCTTTTCATTCATCTTCCCTAGGGGAACCATTTTATTCACATTGGTTACCTTATACTCTTCCCTTTCGCCCATCTCAAAAGTCTGACCAGTGTAGTTTACTGGCTCCCCAGTTCTAGCATTAATCCCCATGGGTAAAGGATATAAGCCAGCTCTGTTGGCAGAAGCATACAAGAGCTTATTTTCGGGAGGGAAGTTCTCTCTCCATATCTGCTTCCGCACAAGAAAAGTACCCATTATCTGATCCATTTTCTCTAAAGCTTCATCTTCACTCAGTAACCCATCGATGTCAACCTTAGATATGTCTGTCCAGTTAATGTAATAATTTGATAGCTTTCCGGTTGAGGCATCAATACTTATATCTATCCCTTGGTTGATATCTATTCCGTCATTGATACCACTTAGCTGTTCAATGTTTCTCTTGAAATGATAGGTATAATTTGTCTGACCGTTTTTATAATTATAAAAATCATATTGAAAATCAGGGTCTTTGTCTATCTGGTCATATTTGTCGGGTGCGTACCTCTTTATGAAGTTTAAAGCCTTGTCTTTGAGCTCATCCCTAGTGTAGTTTGGCACATTGCTGTCTTCGCTGCCTGGATAATAGTTTTTGTAGTACCTATAGCTCACCAGTTCACCGGTATAGGCATCCACCATAGCATTGACAGCGATTTCTTCATCCCAATAGTGAATATTCCATGCTTGAGATGGTACATCGTACCTATAACTCAGCTCGACACTAAACTTTGCCGCATCGATACCTGAGATCTCTGATACTAAGTTTTTAGCCTTCTGGAAAGAATAAGTCGGCTCGACAGCAAAGACCCCCACTGCCAACATGCTTATGAATATAACAGTTGTAAGAACAACTGATAAAATCTTTTTCATTGTCTGCCACCTCGTATTTGTATTCAGTCCGAAAGAGGTCTAAGAAAATAAATCTTCTCGTGAATAAATTATACGACATTCAACTAACAAAAAGCAAATCAGTTTCAACAACATAATTACTATCTAGCCATTACACTATTTCGATTGCAATTAATTATGATCTAATATGGTTTAAAAACATTCACAAAATCCACTTGCATTTCAAAGAATTTTTTTCTTCCCAATAGTAGTATCTGCAAAAAAATCAAAAAAAATAAATTTTCAAAAAACAAAAAATCCTCTAGGGACGATATGCATCAAAAAAAATGAATCCTTAAGGGGCGGCTGGCGGGAATAGATAATCAAATAAGCTTCATAAATCGAAAGCAATTTAAAGACAAAGCTTCCAAAAAACTTATCAAAAGACTTTTTTACCTTAGACTGCAAATTTTTATTTCTCCCTACAAAATGAGAAAAAATATATTATATATTTTTATATATTTATATTAATAACATAAAACCTTATAGGGTGTCCCAAAAATTGACCCACTAAGGATGGTGAAGGGCAACATAAAAAAAGAAATCCTTAAAGGGCAGCGGTCACCATAATGGGCAGACAAAAACAAAAAAATCCTCTGAGGGTGGTGGGCGGGAATAGATAATAAGAAAAATAAAATATGAACAAATGATTAAATAATTTGGTATCATTTAGAGGAAGAACATAAAATAGTGATATTAGCTAAGAAAAGAACAACATAAATTCTCGAAACAGATAGTAATATAACAAAGCCAGCTTAGTTAACGAAGATATTATTTGACAATTCCACGTGATTAAATGTATTAAGTGAATGGTTTTATTATGTGAGATTCACTGAGAAAAAGGATAACATCATTTTCGTGAGAGAATCGAAAAAACTATCTTTCAAAAAAAGGGTTGAAAGAGGTGAAAAAAGTAAGAATATTCTTATTGGTAGTGGGGTTATTTTTAACATCTTTGTGCTTAGCACAATCAGAAAACATAATAGTTGCCGTATGAACAGAAGGACTAGATATATTTGATGTAAGTAATTCAACAAATCCTGTACATTTGTCGCATCTGAATTTAGAAGATGGAGCAAATGATGTTTATTTAGAAGATAATTATGCTTATGTAGCAGATTCAGATAATGGCTTGACGATAGTAGACGTGAGTAATCCTATAGAACCAAAGGTTGTTGGGCATTACTTCACAGGTTGGGCAGAAAGTGTTTATATAAAAGATAATTACGCTTACGCGGCAAATTATTTGAATGGCTTGGTTATATTAGACGTAAGCAATTCTGAAAATCCTACTCTCGTGGCTGATATGTTGTGGCTTTCACTTTATGGTATTAGTGGCAATTGATTTTTTATAACATGTGTCAAATTTTTATAAAAAATAAAATGAGTAATTAATAAACTGAAATACTATCCCCAAAGTTTTTGACTTTTCCCTAGTTATTGTGGATAAGTTTTTAAAAAATAAGCGGTAACAGGATCGCTATTAGGGTTCTCTGATAGTTATGTATGGGAAGAGTACATAAACAAGTTGAAAGAGGTGATACGAATGACAAAGATAGGAGCCTCAATCTTTGAAGAAGGCGTCGAAAAAGGTGAAAGAGAAGGTGAAAGAAAAGGCAAAATTGAATTTGCAATTAAAATATTAAACAAAAGATTTGGTAACCAACTAACTGAAGAGATAAAAGACAAGATAAGAAAAGCAGATGAAAAAACGATAGATCACATAGGAGACAATTTATTAGAAATTACAATAGAAGAGCTAAAAAAGTTATTGAAATAATTTTTGAAAAGGCGCCCTTCATGGGCGTTTTTTAATTAAAAATTTTTTACTAGCTTTAATAAACTTTTCTCTTTCCTGAGTTTGACAGTTACACAAATGTAAGAATTCTAAAACAGGCATGAATAAATAAAAAAAAGTGTTTTTTGCTTTCTCTATTTTTCAAAAGTGTCACTACATGTCTTTCTTTTCTTTTGTTTATGAGGGTTTACACAGTAATTTAATTGAATCTTTTCTTTTTACACTTATTCCTTTTTACCAAACGCCTTCCAATCTTTGATTAACTAACCTTTTCGATTAGTAAGATCAATATAAAATATTAATCTTCAAAGGAATGTTCCCCTCTCTATTTTTATATTCTGGAAACATAATTTTTTATATTCTGACAATATAACTTTGTTAAAATTTATATTAATTATATACAATTAATTTAATTCAAAGTGAGGGGGTACCCGATTTGATAAAAGTGGAGAATATCAAAAAATACTATGGAAAATACCTCGGAGTAGAGGACATTAGCTTTAAAATAAAAAAAGGAGAAATATACGGCCTTATAGGTCCTAATGGTGCTGGGAAAACAACTACTATAAGAGCTATGATGGGTATGATTTCAATTGATGAAGGGCGAATTACAATTGGGGATAAAAACATCCCACACGACCTTAAGCATATAAAAAATAAAATTGGTTATCTTCCTGGAGAAGTCAATTTTTATGAAAATATGAGAGTAAAAGATTTTTTTGATTTTAACGATAGATTTTATAAAAATATTGATAAGAAATATGAAAAAGAGCTAATAGACCTATTAGAACTTGAAACAAACAAAAAGTTCAAAGAACTTTCAATGGGAAACAAGAAAAAAGTTGGAATAATACAAGCCATTGTACACAGACCCGAATACATAATCTTTGATGAACCTACCAACGGTTTAGACCCTCTTTTGCAGCATAAATTATATAATATTTTAGAAAAAGAAAAAGAAAGAGGTGCCACAATTCTTTTTTCATCACATATTTTATCGGAAGTTGAAAAAATTTGTGATAAAGTAGGGATAGTAAAAAAAGGAAAAATAATGAAAGAAAGTAATATTGAAGAGTTAGCTAAGGTATTTAAAAAAACAATAACGATCTATAAACTCAAAGAAATATATAAATTCAAAGATTTTGAAATAAAAGAACAGGCGGATTCTTATATAACTTATTTAGTAAAAAACGATGATTTAAATAGTTTTTTTGAAATTTTATCTAAATGTTCGTATGAAGATATAGAAATAAAAAGACCGTCTCTCGAAGAAATATTTATCGATTATTACAGGAGTGATGAAGAATGAACTTCAATTTATTAAAAAAAGAGCTTAAATTTACTTATAAAAATACAATATTATGGTCATTGTTGTTTGTTTTATTTACGGGTATGTATATACCTATGAGTAATCAAATCCTTTCTCAGTCTAATAATGTATTAGAATTAATTAATAATATGCCCAAATTTTTACTCGAATCTTTCGACTTTAGTGAACAAATATTCACTAAACCAGAAGGTATATTCGGGTCAGAAGGTATGAGCTTTGTTTATTTATTGGGAGCTGTTTTTTCAGCGATGCTTGTAGGAAAAGTTTTTGCAGATGAATATGAAAAAGGAACTATAGAATATTTGAGCGTAAAGCCAATAAGTAGATCTACTTTATACATAACTAAATTCACGAATATAATGATAAATATATTATTTTTAAACATTATTTTTACCATTTCGGTTGTTTCTATGTACGCTATTTTTATGGAATATGAATATAATCCAGAAATATTGTTGGCTTTTGGAATATATTCGCTCACAGTACAAATATTTTTCTCTTCAATTTCTGTGATAATAAGCATACTCACCCAAAACAATTCTTCAAACTTGGGTATCTCACTTAGTATACTAATTTTCATGTATTTTGGAGATACTATGGCAAAGACTATAGAGGCAACAAGTTGGATAAAATACTTCAGCATATTTAATTATATTCCTTTGATGGAAACTGTTTTAGAAGAAAAAATCTTTTGGGTAAATTCCTTAATAATTTTACTAATATCTTTTGGAATATATTATTTTTCTTATTACCTATTCAAAAATAAAGATATTAATGTATGAAACTTTCAATGTTTTGTATATTTTCCAACCAAACCGACTTCGTGTTTCAAACGTCTCATCTTTTTATGATTGATAATTATTCCATATTTTTCCTTGAAATACTCACACAGCTTAGTAGAACCTATAGTTTTTTGCTTTGAGCCATACTTATTGAGATGTTCCTTGATTTTTATCAGTTCAGCGATTACAAATTCATCAGGAACCTTATCACCATTCACAGTATAGCAAAAACCTCGAGTTTTAGAATTAGAATGCTTTTTCTTTGACAAAGAACTTGTATCCAAGAAGAGTCTTGTCTTATAATAATAAGTTCTAGGGTTCACGTTGAACGCTTCAAAAAGATAAGAAAGAGAAACGCCGTACTCTCGATGTAACCTATTGATATATAGGATATCCAAAATGGGTGTAGATTTTGAATCAGCATGTTTATTTTCCATCATTTTCTCTGATTCAAATTTTTTTTTACAAACTCAACTTGTTCTCTAAGAACTCTGATCTCAATATCCTTTTCGATCACCAAATCTTTCAAAGCTTGAAGAGTCTGAGCGAGATCGGGATATTCCATACAAAGTCGAGAAATCTCATCCAAATCGACACCGGCATTCTCGTAAACCACAGGAGGAACCTTAGAACCACGAGAAACTATGTAATTTTTATTGAAAGAGCCATTGAAAAAGCAAGAATAATTCTCACCAGAATCTCTAAACTTCTTAATCCACTTATAGATATTTCTGGTAGGGATGTTGTAAGTTTTACTAAGTTGAGAACAAGAAACACCTTTTTCGACATGCTCTTTAACAACGTTGGCTTTTAACTCTGGGGGGTAAGACTTCACAAAAATCACCTCTTTTAAGAATATATATTTATTATACTACCACGCCCCTCAAATAAGAAAATGTCATAAGGACCTATCGTAAGCGTTTTCTAATTAAAAATTATCGCTAACTTCAATAAACTTTTCTTTCTTTTCAAAAACACAAATAAGAAAGAGGGGATGGTTTCCTGACAAGGTATCTCCCTATATGATATAATATTATTGGATATTAGAAAAAATAAAAGGGGGATATCGAGTGTCAATTTTAGAACATATTGAAAAAAATCAATGGAGATATACAACAGAAGGCATTCCAGTAACTTTGTTCACATTAAGAAACGAGAATGGAATTACGGTACAAGTAACAAATTATGGTGCTACTTTGGTTTCTTTGTACTTACCTGACAAAAAGGGAGAACTGGAAGACATAATTTTAGGATTCGATACTGTTTCAGATTACGAAAAACCCAACCCACAGAATCCCTTTTTCGGTGCTACAATAGGGCGACATGCAAATAGAATAAAAAACGGGCAATTCTCACTTGAAGGAAAAAATTACACTTTAGCTCAAAACGATAATTCAAACCATCTTCATGGGGGAATAAAGGGGTTTCAAAAACAGATATTTCAAGCGACAGCTTTTACAACCGTCGAAGGACCTTCTGTTCGGTTCAAACGTTTAAGCCACGATGGTGAAGAAGGTTATCCAGGAAACTTACGTGTAAGCGTTACTTACACATTAACCAACGATAATGAATTAAAGATTTCTTATACCGCAACTACTGATAAAACTACTATTATAAATTTGACAAATCACAGTTATTTTAATTTAGCAGGAGAAGGTAGAGGAAATATTTTTGATCACCAGTTAGAACTTTTTGCTAATCATTATACACCTGTAGATGAAACGTTAATCCCCACCGGAGAAATAAAAAGTGTCAAAAACACACCTTTTGATTTTACAGTCCCAAAAATTCTCGGTGAGGTGCTCAAGGATCTGAAAGATTCTCCGTTAGAAGGAATAGATCATAATTTCGTATTAAACAAAGAAAATAGCAAAATATCCTTAGCTGTAAGGTTGGTTGAACCCACAAGTGGAAGAGTGATGAAGATATACACAACCGAGCCTGGGATTCAAATATATACAGGTAATTTTGTTGATACATACGGAAAAGAAGGAAAACACTACGGAAAATATTCTGGAATAGCTTTGGAAACACAGCATTTTCCAAACTCTCCAAACCAGAAAAACTTTCCTTCCACAATTTTAAGACCCTCAGAAGTGTACTCTTCAACAACAATTTACAAATTTTCTATCGTGAATTAGAGAAAATTTAGATTTTCTAAATTAGTAAAATACATTGTTTTATGGAGGTAAAAGTATTGGATATAATCAAAACAATAACAGAAGATCTGAACATAAAATTATTTCAAACTGAAAACACTGTAGAATTATTAAATGAGGGAAACACCGTACCTTTTATCAGCAGGTATCGAAAAGAAAGAACGGGTAATTTAGACGAAGAAAAGATTAGGCAAATAGAAGAGTTATTTAAATATTATCAAAACTTAGAAGACTACAAAAAAACTGTCTTAAAAAGCATTGAAGAACAAGGCAAATTAACAGATGAGCTAAAAGAAAAGATCATCAACACCAAAAAGATGACTGAATTGGAAGATCTGTATCTTCCTTACAAAAAAAGAAAGAAAACCAATGCCGACAAAGCTATAGAAGCTGGTCTTGAACCTGCAGCAAACAAAGTGTTGTTAGGTAATATCAAATCTTTAGATGAATTAGAAGAATTTGTATCTGAGGAATACGATAATATAGACAAAGTGGTAGAAGGAATTTCCTACATAATAGGTCAAACATTTGCCCATGACAAAGACAATCGGGAAAGTCTCAGAAAGTATTACGAAAAATTCGGTAAGATTCACTCTGAAAAGAAGAAAGAGTTTATCGAAGAAGCCACTAAGTACGATATGTATCACGAATTCACACAAGAAATTTCAAAAATCCCAAATTACAGGGTTCTAGCTTTAAACAGGGGCGAAAAAGAAAAAGTTTTAAATGTAAAATTAATTATTGATGATGAGTGGCTTGATAAAGAAAAATCTAAATATAAAACAGGAAATGAGATCTGCGATGAAATTATATCCAAAGGTTTGAACTATGGTTTCACAAATATGTTAAACCCCTCAATAGAAAGAGAAATAAGACAAAACCTAACAGAAAAGGCAGAAGAAGGGGCGATAGATCTCTTTGCCAAAAATCTCAGACAATTATTATTAACCCCCCCTTTAAAAAACAAAAGGATCTTAGCAATTGATCCTGGTTTCAGAACGGGGTGTAAAGTTGTGGCATTGGATGAAATGGGAAATTTTCTCGCTAACGATACGATATTTCCCGTTCCTCCACAAAATGATATAGAAAACTCAGAGAAAATTATGATGGGTTTAATTCAAAAGTATAATGTAAATCTAATAGCGATAGGTAACGGAACAGCTTCACGAGAAACTCAACAATTCGTCGTTGACTTAATAAAGAAAAATAATTTGAATCTTAAGTACATATTCGTTGATGAATCTGGAGCTTCTGTTTATTCCGCTTCTAAGTTGGCAAAAGAAGAGTTCCCAGAATACGATGTAACTGTCCGAGGAGCTATAAGTTTAGGAAGAAGAATACAAGACCCTCTTGCAGAATTTGTAAAAATTGACCCAAAATCTATAGGTGTTGGACAGTATCAACACGATGTCAACCAAAAAAAGTTGAAAGAAAAGCTCGACGCAACTGTGGAAAGCGTGGTTAACCTCGTTGGTGTTAATTTAAACACAGCTTCATATTCTTTATTAGAATACGTTTCAGGAATAACAAGTAGCCTGGCAAAGAAAATTGTCCAATACCGTCAAAAGAATGGTTCATTCAATAAAAGAGCCGATCTCTTAAACGTAAAAGGCTTTGGAGAAAAAGCTTTTGAACAAAGTGCAGGATTTTTGAGAATAATAGATGGGGAAAACCCGCTAGAAATAACGGGAATACACCCAGAAAGTTATGAAGCAGCGGAAAAATTAATAAATATACTTGGCTACACCTTGGATGATTTAAAAATCAAAGAAAAATTGGACCCATTAAAATTAAAAGTTTCTCAACTTTTAAACGAAAAAGAAAATCTTAAATCAATATCGAAAGAATTGGAAATTGGTGAATATACATTGATCGATATACTGAAGGAACTTCAAAAGCCCGGCAGAGATCCAAGGGATGAAATGCCTCAACCTCAACTTATGGATGATATTCTAAAATTTGAAGATCTAAAAGAAAGTATGAGATTATCAGGTAAAATAACTAACATTACTGATTTTGGTGCTTTTGTAGATTTGGGAATAAAAGAAAACGGCTTGATTCATAAGTCAAACCTTGCTGAAAGATTTGTAGCTCATCCTACGGATATTGTGCAAATAAACGATATCGTAGAAGTGGAAATAATAAACATTGATAATGCACTTACTAAACGAAAAGTGTACCAAAAATAAGAGTCGGCTAAACGAAAAGTGTACCACCCTATCACACAAATCC